>DATNGU010000390.1:0-5918 GCA_035605775.1 Solirubrobacterales bacterium
CTCGGTAGACCAAGCGCTCGGCATCGCCTCGCGCTACCCCGGGGTGCGGTACGTCCATCGGGAGGAGGGCCCGGGGATGGCCGGGGCGCGGAACCTCGGCATCCGTGCCACCAACGGCGACTTCCTCGTCTTCCTCGACGCCGCGGAGCGTTTGCCGCCGCAGGCGATCGAGACCGGCCTGCGCGCGCTCGAGCAGCGCCCGGAGTGCGCCGCGGCGATCGGCTCAGCCAGCGCCGTGGCGCCGGCTGTCTACCGGCGCTCGCTCTTCGAGCACGTGCGGACCTTCGACCCTCGCCTCGGCGCCGGTGCCGGCCTTGGCTTCGACCTCGCGGTGGTTCGAAAGTTCCCGGTCGTCGGCCTGCCGGCACCTGCCGCCGCCGAGGAGCTCGCCGAGTTGCTTGGGGAGGCCCTGGCGAGGCAGGCGAGGCTGTCGCTGCGCGAGCGCCGCTTCCGCGACGCCCTGCGTGAGCTGGCCCTGCTGACCCGTCACCGGTGGGGCTAAACGGGTGGCGTGCGCGATCGTCAGCGGAGCCCTCGCCAACAAGCCGCGCAACGGCGGCGAGGCGTGGGTGCGGCTCTCTTGGGTCCTCGGCCTACAGCGACTTGGGTTCAACACCTACTTCGTCGAGCAGATCGAGGCCGGCGATTGCGTCGACGAGGACGGCGGCGCGGCGGAGTTCGAGGTATCGGTCAACCGCTCCTATTTCGAGTCTGTGGTGGGCGAATACGGCCTGGCGCCTCGGGCCGGCCTGCTCTGGGAGGGAGGCCGCGAGGCGGCTGGGCTCAGCCTGGAGGAGATCGTCGAGGTGGCGGCGGGCGCCGACCTGCTCGTCAACGTCAGTGGACACCTGGGCATCGAGGCAGTGCTGGCGGGGCCGCGGGCTAGCGTCTACGTCGACCTCGACCCGGGTTTCACCCAGGCCTGGCACATCGACGACGGCGTGCCGTTCAGCGTTCCCCCACACGACCACTACGTCACCGTCGGTCTCAACCTCGGTTCGGCCGCGTGCCCGATTCCCGACTGCCGCCTCGCCTGGGTTCCCACCCTGCCGCCGCTGGTTCTGGAGTACTGGCCGTGGCAGCCGCCGCCCGCGGGGCCGACCCGCTTCACCACCGTCGCCACCTGGCGCAGCCCCTACGGCCAGCTGGAGATAGGCGGCCGGATGACGGGCCTGAAGCACCACGAGTTCCGCCGCTTGGTCGAGCTGCCCGAACGGGTCGCGGGAGCCGACTTCGAGATCGCCCTGGACATCCATCCCGGCGACGCGGCCGACCTCGAGCGCCTGCTCCACCACGGCTGGGCGGTCGTCGACCCGCGGCGCCTCAGCGCCGGCCCGGGAGAGTTCCGCGACTACGTCCGCGGTTCGGGCGCCGAGTTCTCGGTCGCCCAGGGCGTCTACACCGAAACCGCCTCCGGCTGGTTCAGCGACCGCACCGCCGCCTACCTGGGAAGCGGGCGGGCGGCGCTGGTGCAGGACACCAGCCTCGCCGACCTCCCGCTCGGCGAGGGCCTGCTCACCTTTTCCTCGCTGGAGGAGGCGATCGAACGCTGCGAGCGGATCGTCGCCGACCCCGCCCGGCATGGCGAGGCCGCTCGCGCCTTCGCCGAGACGCATCTCGATTCCGATCTCGTCCTCGGCCGCCTGCTGTCGAAGCTCGGGGTCGGTGGCTGAGTGCGATGGCCGATCGGCTCAAGATACTGCTCAGCGGCATGGTCGCCGGCGATCCCCATCAGGGCGGCGCGACCTGGGCGGTTCTGCAGTACCTCACGGGCCTCACCGGCCTCGGGCACGAGGTCGTGCTGGTCGAGCCGATCGGGGCGGAGGAGGGCTCCGATCCCCTGGTAGAGGACGCGGCAACGGTCTCCTACTTCCACTCGCTGGCGCCGCTGGAGGGGCGCTCGGCGCTGCTGCTGGCGGGCACGGAGCGGACGGTAGGCCTGCCCTACTCCGCGCTTGCCCACTTCGCCTCCGAGGCGGACCTGCTGATCAACATCTCGGGGATGTTGCGCGACGAGCGGCTGCTCGATCCGATTCCGGTCCGTGCCTTTCTCGACCTCGACCCGGGCTTCAACCAGGCCTGGCACGAGACCGGCACCGACATCGGCCTCGACCTCCATACCCATTTCGTCACCATGGGGCAGTGCCTGGGCCGCGGCGGCTGCCCGATCCCCGACTGCGGCAAACGCTGGATCCCGACGCTTCCTCCCGTCGCCCTCGAGCACTGGCCCGCGGAGACCGCCGCCCCCCGCCGCGACGCCTTCACCAGCGTCGGACACTGGCGCAGCTACGGCTCGATCGAGCAGGGGGGCATCCGCTACGGCCAGCGCGCCCACTCGCTGCGGGGTCTGATCGACCTGCCGCGGCGGACCGACTCCCGTTTCCAGCTGGCGCTCGGCATCCACCCAGACGAGATGACCGACATCGAGGCTCTGCGCGGCAACGGTTGGGAGCTGCTCGACCCCTACGAGGTCGCCGGAATCCCCTGTTGCTACGCCGAGTTTGTGCGCGGCTCCAAGGCGGAGCTGTCGGTCGCCAAGAGCGGCTACGTCGTTTCCCGCAGCGGCTGGTTTAGCGATCGCAGCGCCTGCTACCTGGCCAGTGGCCGGCCGGTGGTCGCCCAGGAAACGGGGTTCGCCGACTTCCTTCCGACCGGCGAAGGGCTACTCGCCTTCGCGACCGCGCCCGAGGCGGCCGAGGCCGTCGCCGCCGTGGAGGCGGACACTGGGCGCCACAGCGCCGCTGCGCGCGCCCTCGCGGAGGCGCATCTGGACGCGAGCAAGGTATTGCCCCGCCTGCTCGGCGAGCTCGGCAGCAGCGGAAGCCGGACCTAGGCTGCCGATGGCGATCCACGGCAGGCCCACCGATGCGGAGCTGGGCGAGACCCTCCAGGCAGCCCTGAGCAAGGCGGGCAGGGCCCCGGCCCGCGAGTTCCGCCGCCGGCCCTCGGAATACCGGACCAGCTTTCCGCTCGAGGAACTCGAGGTCGAGCTCGAGGATGACACCATCGTACGGCTGGCCTTGAAGCGGCTTGCCTGGGGCGGGCTCGATGAGCAGGCGCGCCTGGCAAAGCCGCGCTTCCTCCACGATCCGCGGCGCGAGGCCGCTGTCTATGCCTCGGTGCTCGAGCCTGCGGCGCTCGGCACTCCCCGCTGCTACGGGTCGGTCGTCGACCCTGGGCGGGACCGTTACTGGCTTTTCGTCGAGTGGGTCGAGGGCCGAGAGCTCTACCAAGTGGGCGAGCGGCCGCTCTGGGAGGCGGCGGCGCGTTGGCTGGCCGGGATGCACGCCGCGCTCGCGGGGGAGGTCGAGCGGCACGCGGCGGCCGGGCGCCTGCTCGACCACGATGCGACCTTTTACCGGCGCTGGATGCAGCGCGCCCGCGAGTTCTCCCGGGCGACGGGGCAGCCCGCCTCCCACGCCAGGGCTGTCGACCGGCTCGGTGAGCACCACGATGTGGTCGTTGAGGCGCTCCTGGAGCTGCCGAAAACTGTGCTCCACGGCGAGTTCTACGCTTCGAACGTGCTGGTCGGTGAAGAATCCGCGCGGCCGCGGGTCGCCCCGGTCGACTGGGAGCTCGCCGCCACCGGCCCTGGTCTGACCGATCTCGCCGCGCTCCTCAGCGGCGCCTGGCCCGCGGAAGATCGGGCGGCGATCGCCTCCGCCTACGCCTCCGCCTCGGGGGCCTCGCTGGAAGGTCTCGACTTCGCTCGCCTGCAGTTGTCGATCCAGTGGCTGGGCTGGGCACCGGCGGCCTGGACGCCGCCCGAGAGCCAGCGGCACGACTGGCTCGCCGAGGCGGTCGCCCTTTCCGAGGGCCTCGGCCTCTGATGGGGGCGGCGCGCGTCCTGATCGTCAACGCCGACGACCTCGGGCTCTCCGAAGCCGTCAACGCTGGCATCGCCACCGCGCATGAGCGCGGCATCGTGACCAGCGCCAGCCTGATGGTGCGCCAGGGCGCCGCGGCAGCGGCAGCAGGCTACGCCGCCACCCATCCCGCCCTTGCGGTTGGCCTCCACATCGACCTCGGCCAGTGGGACTACATGGAGGGCGAGTGGACCGTCGCCTACCAGCGCTGCCTACCGGACGACGAAGCCGCGGCCGAGGCGGAGTGCCGGGCGCAGCTCGATGGCTTCCGGCGCCTCCTTAACCGCGACCCGACCCACATCGACTCCCACCAGCACACGCACATGAGCGAGCCGGTCGCTACCGTGGCAGACCGGCTTGCGGCCGAGCTGGGAGTGCCGCTGCGGGCGCGGGGGGGGATTCGGTACGAGGGCGGCTTCTACGGCCAGACCGGCAAGGGGGAGCCGTTCCCCGATTCAATCGGCGTCGAGAACCTGATCCGGATCCTCTCTTCGATGCCCCCGGGATGGACGGAGCTGGGTTGCCATCCCGGCTTGGGGATGCGCGAAGAATCGTCGTACGGGCGAGAGCGCGAGGTCGAGGTTCGGGCGCTTTGCGACCTCCGCGTCAGGGAGGCGATCGAAACCGAGGGCATCGAGTTGCGCTCCTTCGCCCAACTGGGTTGATTCAGTGCTCCCGCCGATCGCGATCGCCACGTCGCCGAAGCTCGGGCCGAAGCGGAAGCATCTGCTGCGGAAGCGGGGGCGGAAGCTGTGGAAGCGCGGGGCCCCTGAGTTTCACCCTACCCGCCGCCTGCCGCGCGAATGAATGTGATGGCGAGATCGTCGTCCCAGGTCTCGTTGTCGCGTGACAGCTGCCACACACCAGCGAGCGTCTCCCCGTCGTTGCTCAACCTCGCCTCCAGCCGCTGCGAGAACCCGGGCGCATCGCGCCACATCCGCAGAGTGTCGCCCTCCATGGCGACGCGGTAGATCCGGAAGACACCCCGCGAGTCAAAGTAATGCGCCGTCAACTCCTCATCGGCAAAGCCGATCATGCTGATCGAGTCGGGGAAGTCGGGACGATCCGTGCTCGATCGCTGTATGAGGAACCGCTCTCCCTCGAGCCACTCGTACGTCATGCGGCCGGTGACCAAGGTCGAGGGGAACATCGGATGGGTCGCCTCGCTGGTCCACTCGCCAACCAGGGGATCGAGCGCGGCCAGCTCGGAGCTCCGCGATGCCTTCTCCATGTTCGGGTCATACCCGGCCGCCGCCCTCGCCGAACTGGCGGAACCAGGTTCGCGTCGGCGCGGATCGCGTCGTGTTCGATCGCGCGGCCGTGTCGCCATCGCTGAATGCGTCCATCCGGCTTTTGCTTGTCTGCCTCCATCGCGGGGTAGTCGAGATGGATGAGCCTGCCGCTGGCGGTCGCCGCCTTTGATGCCCTAAAGGATGGGGTTGGCGGCTCGCTATGGGCCTATCCGGCGCTGTTCGGCGCCGTCTCGCTCGACTCTGTCCTGCCGGTCGCACCAGGCGAGGCCGCAGTCGTGACCGGCGGCGTGTTGGCCGCAGACGGGGAGCTGAGCATCGCCGCGGTCTTCGCCGCCTCGATGCTCGGGGGAATCCTCGGCGACAACGTCTCCTATGCGCTCGGGGCAGTACTCGGGCGTCCGGCCGAGCGGCGCCTCTTCACCTCCGACCGCTCGCGTGAGCGGCTGGATTGGGCCCGCCGCCAGCTGCGCGAGCGCGGCGGCGTGATCATCCTCGCGGCGCGCTTCGTCCCCGGTGGCCGCACCGCGACGACCTTCTCGGCCGGCACGTTGGAGATGCCGTGGCGCCGCTTCTTCGCCGTCGACGCCCTCGCCGCCGCCCTCTGGGCCGCCTACGCGAGCCTTCTCGGCTACTTCGGTGGCAGCGCTTTCACCGAGAACCTCTGGAAGCCGCTGCTCGCCGCGACCATCGTCGGGCTCGTCGTCGCGACCCTCGCCGAGGTCGCCCGCCGGATGACGTCCGCCTAGCTACGCTTCACCTCCCCGGCGCCTTGGCGGAGTGGCTACGCAGCGGCCTGCAA
>DATNGU010000391.1:0-5908 GCA_035605775.1 Solirubrobacterales bacterium
GGCCTCGCCGCGGTGCTCCGCCGCAGCGTCCGTGTTCTTCGTCTCGTCCTTGGCCGCCATCTAGCGCCCCTTCCATTCGGGCTCGCGCTTCTCGAAGAACGCCTTGACGCCCTCCTGGATGTCCTCCGTCGAGAAGGTGAGCGAGAGCTGCGAGCGCAGGTACTCGAGCGCGTCGTCAATCGCCATGTCCTGCTGGCGGTACATCGCGTCGTGGCCGAGCCGCATCAGCACCGGGCTCTTCGAGGCCAGCTTGGTCGCCCACTCGGCAACCGCGGCGTCGAACTCCCCAGCGGGGACGACTTTGTTGGCGAGCCCGTACTCGACCGCCTGCTCGGCGCTCAGCCGCTCGCCCAGCAGCATCATCTCGTTGACCTTCTTGCGCGGGACGTTGCGGTAGATGATCGCCATGATCATGTAGGGGAAGGCGCCGACGTTGATCTCCGGCGTGCCGAAGGTGGCGCCCTCTTTGGCGATCAGAAGGTCGCAGGAGAGGGCGAGTCCCATTCCCCCGGCGAGAACGTGGCCGTTCGCCGCGCAGAGCGAGGGCTTGCCGAGGCGCGGCATCAGCCGGAAGAACTCGAGAAAAAGATCAGAAGCAAAATGTTTTGAAACAAGCGGAACATCAGCAGCGAAGCCACCCAGATCGGCACCAGCGCAAAACACCTTGTCGCCGGCGCCAGTTAGGACAACAGCACGTACACCCTCGTCGTCGCGCGCGGTCTTCATCGCGTCGACCAGCTCGGCCAGCATCTGGCCGGAGAGCATGTTGCGCTTCTCCGGGTTGTTCAGGGTCACGGTGGCGACCCCGCCTGAGACCTCGTACTTGACGACCTCGTAGTTCACCGGCGGGACCATAGCCGAAAGCGGGCCCGAGCTGAAAGTAGAAAGTGCTACTGTCCACAACTTCCCGCTCGCAACTTCGAATCGAGGAGAAAGACCAGTGGCGACCGCGACGAACGGCAGCTCCACCGTGATCAAGCCCGACCACGAGGCGGGCCGCAAGCACTTCATCTTCAGCCAGGAGCACGAAGACCTGCGCGAGTCGATGCAGGCCTGGGTCAAGAAGGAGCTGTGGCCGCACCGCAACGAGTGGGAGGAGACCTACTGGCCGACCGAGAAGATGAAGCGGGCGGGTGAGCTCGGCTACCTCGGCCTCTGCCTGCCGGAGGAATACGGTGGCCAGGGCGGCGACTACTTCTACTCGCTGGTCCGCGCCGAGTGCATGAGCTACTCGGGCTCGGGTGGGACCAACATGGGCTTCGCCGTCCAGACCGACATGGTCCTGCCCCCAATCCACCTGCTCGGCACCGAGGAGCAGAAGCAGCGCTACCTGGTGCCAGGGATCAAGGGCGAGAAAGTCGGCAGCCTGGGGATCACCGAGCCGGGCGCCGGCTCCGACGTCGCCGGCATCCGCACCACCGCGATCCGCGACGGCGACGAATACGTGATCAACGGCTCCAAGACCTTCATCACCAATGGCCCGCGCGCCGACTTCATCGTCCTCGTCGCCAAGACCGACCCGGAGGAGCGCCACGCCGGGATCACGCTCTTCGTCATCGACCTGCGCGACGAGAACGGCGAGAAGGTGCCCGGCTTCAGCGTCTCGGCCGAGCTCGAGAAGATGGGAATGCATGCGTCCGACACCGGCGAGCTGGCCTTCGAAGACGTCCGCGTCCCGGCCAGCGCCGTGCTCGGCGAGGAGGGCAAAGGCTTCTACCACATCGCCTGGGAGCTCCAGGGAGAGCGGCTGGTTGCGGCTGCCGGCTCCCATGCGGGATGTGAGCGGATGATCGAGAAAACTCTCGACTACGCGAAGGAGCGCGAAGCCTTCGGCCGGCCGATCGGCAAGTTCCAGGCGATCCGCCACAAGTTTGCCGAGATGGCGACCAAGACCGAGGCGGCGAAGCAGTTCACCTACGCGACCGCCTGGCGCTTCGCCAACGGCGAGTACCCGGTGCGGGAGATCACGATGGCCAAGCTCTTCGCCTCGCGCGTCGGCTGCGAGGTCGCCGACGAGTGCATCCAGATCCTCGGCGGCTACGGCTACATGAAGGAGTACGAGATCGAGCGCGCCTATCGCGACGTCCGCCTCAACCGGATCGGTGCCGGCACCGACGAGGTCATGCTCGACGTGATCGGCCGCAGCTACGGGCTGTAGGGGGCTTGCCCCACGCGCCTCTTGGGCTGACGGTCAGGTGTTGGTGACGATGATCGCGGTAAGCGTGCCTCGGATGGCGTTCCTTAACACGAAAGGCACCCCTCGATGACGGTCGTCAAAGACAGCGGCGTTCGAGCAACCCTCCCGCCCTTCGGCGAGGAGCACGAGGAGCTGCGCGAGACGGTCAGCCGTTTCGTCAAGAAGGAGATCGCGCCCAACGTCGACGAGTGGGAGGCGGCGCGCGAGTTCCCCCGCGAGCTGTACAAGCGCTGCGCCGAGCTGGGCTTCCTCGGGCTGAAGTTCCCCGAGCAGTACGGCGGCCAGGGCGGCACCCACCTGCACGACGCGGTCTGGGTCGAGGAGCTGGCCCGCTGCGGCGGCTCCGGCGGCGTCGCCGCCGGGCTCAACGCCCACGCCTCGATCGCGATGCCGCCGATCTTCAATTTCGGCAGCGAGGAGCAGAAGCAGCGCTGGCTGGTCCCAGGGATCGCCGGCGAGAAGATCGGCGCGCTGGGCATTACCGAGCCCGGCGCCGGCTCTGACGTCGCCGGCATCTCGACCTTCGCCGAGCGGGTCGACGGCGGCTACGTCGTCAACGGCTCCAAGACCTTCATCACCAACGGCGTCCGCGCCGACTTCCTCGTCTGCGCCTGCAAGACGACCAAAGAGGGCGGCCACGGCGGCATCTCCTTCCTCGTGCTGGAGCGCGAGATGCCCGGCTACGAGGTCGCGCAGAAGCTGGAGAAGATGGGCTGGCACTCCTCCGACACCGGTGAGCTGGCCTTCACCGACGTCGAGGTGCCTGACGAGAACCTGCTCGGCAAGGAGAACGAGGGCTTCAAACTGATCATGGCCAACTTCGCCTGGGAGCGGCTGTTGATGGCGATCGGCGCGGTCGGCGCGATGCAGCGGCTGATCGACGTCAGCGTCGCCTACGCCCTCGACCGCGAAGCCTTCGGCCGCCCGATCGGCAAGTTCCAGGCGATCCGCCACAAGGTGGCCGAGATGGCGACCAAGGCCGAGGCCTCCCGCGCCATCACCTACAACGCCCTGCGCCTCTTCCACGAGGGCCACGACTGCATCAAAGACGTGACCATGGCCAAGCTCGTCACCCAGCGCGCCGTTCTCGAGATCGCCGACGACGCCCTCCAGATCCACGGCGGCTACGGCTACATGCGCGAGTACGGCATAGAGCGAGCCGTCCGCGACGCCCGCCTCGGCCCGATTGGCGGCGGCACCGACGAGGTGATGAAGGAGATTCTCGGCAAACTGATGGGGTTGTAGGGACTTCAGCTAGTCAACGGGCGGGCGACCGCCTCGCGGCCGAAGACGCGGCCTCCTCCCAGGCGTTCGGCCAGTCGACTTGGGGGTGCATGAGCGCGAGGCGCCGCCTCCACGTCGCGGGCGTTGAACGCCCGATAGGCGGCGCGAAGGGGATCCTCGGCCTCGACGTTCGTCACAGTGGCAATGGTAGGAACAATGGTCACGCGAGGTTCGCGGACCCGACCCACCGAAGGAGGCACCGATGCTTTCCTGGCTAGCCAAGAAAATGATCGCCCGCAACATGGCGAAGGCAAGTGCCGGCGACCTCGGCCCGACGCTGCGGATGGATGCCGAGGACGTCAGGTTTCGGTTCCCTGGCGACAGCTCGTGGGGAGGCGAGTTCGACGGCAAGGCCGAGCTGGAGCCGTGGCTGCAGCGGTTCGCCGACGTCGGCCTCCAGATCTACCCTGATGAGGTCGTGCTCAAGGGCTTCCCGTGGAACCAGACGATCTGCATTCGCGGTCGCGACCACCTCGATTCGCCCCAAGGCGAGCGGGTCTACGAGAACCGGTACGTGATCTGGGGCCGCATCTCTTGGGGCCTGCTGCGCGAATACGAGGTCTACGAGGACACCCAGAAATCCAAGGCGCTCGACGGCTACCTGACTTCGATCGGCGAGCTGCAGAGCCTGCGCGCCGCTGGGGGCAGCGTTTGAGCCGCGGGGTCCTAGCCCTCGTCATGCTGGCGCTACTGCTCGGCGCCGGCTTGCCCGCGCCCCCCAGCGCGGCCGCCGAACAGCAGCAGCTTCGGCCAGACATCAGGCGCTGGTCGATCCCCTTTTCGCCCAAACGCAAGCGCGAGATGGCCGCCTACTCACAACGCCACTACGGAGAAAACACCTGGCGATTACGGCATCCGAGGGTGATCGTCGAGCACTTCGCCGAAGCCGGCACCGCGGCGTCGGTCCACAACACATTCGCCCCGGACGTCGCCGATCCGGAGCTGCACGAGCTGCCCAACGTCTGCGCCCATTTCGTCGTCTCCTCCTCCGGGCGGATCTTCCAGCTCGTCAACCTGAGGACCCGCTGCCGGCACACGGTCGGGCTCAACTGGACCGCGATCGGGATTGAGCACACCGGCTACAGCGACGCGGACGTACTTGGCGATCGGCGTCAGCTAAGCGCTTCGCTACAGCTAACGCGCTATTTGCGCTGCCGTTTTCACATCGACCAGCGCAATGTGATCGGCCACAGCGAGAGCCTGAGCTCGCCCTACCATCACGAGCGCGTCGCGAGCCTGCGCCAGCAGACCCATGGCGACTGGAGCCACAGCTCGATGAACGTTTATCGCCGCAAGCTGAGGCAACTGGGTGCCTGTAGATGACTCACCGCGATGCACATCTCAACCTGATCGACAGCTCGCGACAGCTGTTCGAGCTCGACCCCGGAGCGGAGATCGAGGTCGGCGCCGGCTGGGTCTTCGGCGCCGGGCGCTCCCCACACCCGGTGATCTCCAACGCGGCGTTCCGCGTGGACGACGGTCTCGGCCCCGCCGAGCTCCTCGAGCGAGCACGCGTCTTCTTCGCCGCTCGCGACCGCGGCTTTGCCGTCTGGGCTCGAGCCGGTGCAACCGAGGATCGCGACCTGATCGAAGCCGCCGAGGAGGCCGGGCTGCAAGCGGTCTTCGAGATGCCGGAGATGGTTCTGAGCCGGAGAGCGGAGGCGCCCCCGCCTCCCGCCGGCGTCGAGCTGCGCCGGGTCGCATCGGCCGAGGACGCCGACGACTACTGGAAGGTCGCCATCGCCGCCTACGCCAGCATCGGCTTCCCGCCCGAGGTCTTCGCCTTCTACGAAAACCACGCCGGCCTCGCCGCGGGCAACCTCGCCGCCTTCGTCGCCCACCTCGATGGCGAGCCGGCCGGCATCGCGATGACGATCGTCAGCCACGGAGTCGCGGGCATCTACTGGGTCGGCAGCAGCGCAGAGGTACGGGGGCGGGGCCTGGGTTGGACGATGACCGCGACGGCTGTCAACGCCGGCTTCGACATGGGAGCCGAGATCGCCTCGCTCCAAGCCTCGCCGATGGGTGAGAGCCTCTACCGTCGGATGGGGTTCGAGACGATCTTCAGCTACCGCCTGCTGATGTCCGCACCCCCGGAGGAAAGCCGATGAAGCAACGGGTCAACCTGATCACCCTCGGCGTCGCCGACCTGGCCCGGGCGCGGCGCTTCTACGAGGGGCTCGGCTGGACCACCGGGGCCAAACCAGACGACGACGTCGTCTTCTTCCAAGCGGGTGAGATGGTGGTGGCCCTCTGGGACCGGGCGCGGCTCGCGAAGGACAGCTGCGTCGAGGACTCGCCCGGCTGGGGCGGGATGACGCTTGCGGTCAACTTCAGCTCCCGCAAAGAGGTCGACGAGGTGATCGAACAGGCGCGCGCGGCGGGCGCGAGGATCGGCCGCGAGCCGGGTGAAACCTTCTGGGGTGG
>DATNGU010000392.1:0-4651 GCA_035605775.1 Solirubrobacterales bacterium
CTTCACCGGCCAGGGTGGAGATCGCCTCGGGGTTGACGTCGTAAGCGACGATCTGGTGGCCGTCGCGCATTAGGCGACGAGCCATGTTGGCGCCCATACGACCGAGACCGACGATTCCCAGCTCCATCGAAACCTCCGCTCGTTCTCTCCGGGGGAAGCAGCCCGCACCGGACCGCCTGAGCCATCCTAGCCTCAGAGCTCGGATAGCCTGACGCCCGATGACCGAGGGTGCGACTAAGAGCGGTGATGCAGCGGCCGACGTGCTGACGATCTTCGGCATCACCGGTGACTTGGCGAAGAAAATGACCTTCCGGGCGCTCTACCGGCTGGAGGCGCGGGGCAAGCTCGACTGCCCAATCGTCGGCGTCGCGATCGACGATTGGAGCCTCGAGCAGCTGCTCGACCACGCTCGCGAGTCGATCGCTGCAAGCGTCGAGGACCCCGACGAGGATGTCTTCTCCCGCCTCGCCTCCCGCATCTCCTATGTCCAGGGCGACTACGCCGACGCCAACACCTTCAAGCAGGTCGGCGAGGCGATCGCCGGCAAGCGACGACCTGTCTTCTACCTGGAGGTCCCCCCCTCGCTTTTCGCCACGGTCGTCCACGGGCTCGCCGACGCAGGTCTCACCGATGGCGCCCGCGTCGTGATCGAGAAGCCGTTCGGCCACGACCTCGAATCGGCGCGGAAGCTCAACGCGGAACTACACGAGGTGCTCGGCGAGGAGCAGATCATGCGGATAGACCATTACCTCGGCAAGGAGCCGGTGATGGACATCACCTACCTGCGCTTCGCCAACTCGGTGCTGGAGCCGGTCTGGAACCGCGAGCACGTCTCGCACGTGCAGATGACGATTGCCGAGGACTTCGGCGTCGACGACCGCGGGCGCTTCTACGACGCGGTCGGGGCGATGCGCGACGTGATCCAGAACCACGCCCTGCAAGTCCTCGCCCTGGTCGCGATGGAGCCGCCGGCCGGCAACTACGAAGACTCGATTCGCGACAAGAAGCTGGAGATGTTTCGGGCGGTGCGCACGGCGGACCCGCAGCGCTACGTGCGCGGCCAGTACGACGGTTTCCGCGAAGTCAAGGACGTGGCGCCGGACTCGACCACCGAGACCTTCGCCGCGGTCGAGCTGGAGATCGACAACTGGCGCTGGAGCGGCGTCCCCCTCTTCATCCGCGCGGGCAAGAATCTGCCGGTCAAGGCCTCAGAGGTCAGCGTCGTCTTCAAGCGGCCGCCGCGGCTAGGGATCGGCAACGGCAAGCTGCCAGAACCGAACCAGTTGACCGTGCGGATCGAGCCGAAGGCGGGCTCCCGCATCCGGCTCTTCGCCAAGCGGGCCGGCGAGGAGGCGTTCGAGCCCGCCGACCTCGAGGTGCTCTTCGAGAAAGTCCCGGGTGAGGACCCCGAGCCCTACGAGCGGCTGCTCGGCGACGCGATCGCCGGTCGCACCCAGCTCTTCACCCGCGAGGACACGGTCGAGGAGACCTGGAGGATTGTCGAGCCGCTGCTCGAGAACCCCGGCACGGTGCACCCCTACGCGCCCGGCACCTGGGGTCCCGCGGAGGCCGAGAAGCTGATGCGCGGCATCTCCCAGTGGCACGAGCCCTGGTTGCCCTAATACCTACTGTCGTGCTAGGTTTTTGGGCCCCCTAATTAGGGCTGCCTAAGCGACTGGCGCCCTTCCGCAAAGAACCGAGAAAGGCAGCAGCTGGATGATCCCAACCCTGGTCATCGCCCTGCGCGAGGGCGTCGAGGCTTCGCTAATCGTCGGCATCATCGCCGCCTTCCTCGTCAAAGAGGGAAGGGGCGACGCGATCAAGCAGATGTGGATCGGGGTCGGGATCGCGGTTGCCCTCTGCATCGGCATCGCGGTGCTACTCGAGGTCGTCGGCGAACAACTTCCGCAGCGCGAGCAGGAGGGCCTGGAGACGGTGATCGGGTTGATCGCCGTCGCCGCCGTCACCTACATGATCGTCTGGATGCGGCGCAACGCCCACGGCATCAAAGCGGCGCTGGAAGGGAGCGCGGGTGCGGCGCTGGCCCGCGGCTCGGCGATGGCGCTGGTCGCGATGGCATTCCTCGCGGTGCTGCGCGAGGGCTTCGAGACCTCGGTCTTCATGCTCGCCGCCTTCCAGGACGCGACCGACACCACGGCGGCAGGCGCCGGCGCGGTGATCGGGTTGATCGCGGCGATCGCGATCGGCATCGGCATCTATCGCGGCGGCGTGCGGCTCAACCTCAACCGCTTCTTCCGCATCACCGGCCTGATCCTCGTCTTCGTCGCGGCCGGCCTGCTCTCGACCTCGCTGCACACCGGCCACGAGGCGGGTTGGTTCAACGAGCTGCAGGGACAGGCCCTCGACCTAACCTGGCTGGTGCAGCCGGGGACGATCTCCGGCTCGCTGCTAACCGGGATGCTGGGCCTGCAACCGACGCCGACGGTGGGCGAGACGCTCGTCTACCTGCTCTACGCGGTGCCGATGACGCTCTACGTCCTCTGGCCCGATCGCCTGCGGCGCCGCCGGCAAACGGTGCGCAGCAGCACCGCGTCGCCGGCGGAGAGCCCGGCGTGAGACCAACCACCTCCGCCCAGCGATGACGCCGGTCACCCGCCGCCGCCTGCTGGCCTCGGCCGGAGCGGGCGCAGCCGGCATCGGGCTCGGCGGCGCAACCGGCTTCCTGGTCGGCCAGGAGACCGCGGAGGCGAAGTCAGACGGCACCGGTTCGGTCCCCTTCTACGGCGAGCACCAGGCGGGGATCGATACTCCCGCCCAGGACCGCCTCCACTTCGCCGCCTTCGACCTGGTCACCGAGGACCGCGCCGAGCTGCGCGAGATGCTGCGCGAGTGGTCGCGGGCGGCAGCCGAGATGACTGCGGGAGACATGGTCGGCGACGCCAACTCGCTACAGCCGGCACCTCCCGACGACACCGGCGAGACGGTCGGCCTCCTTCCCTCCCGCCTCACCGTCACCATCGGCTTCGGACCGAGCCTGTTCGAGCGCCGTGGCCTCGGCCTGCAAAGCAAGCGACCAGCGGCGCTGCGCGAGATTCCACCGCTTCCCGCCGACGAGCTGAACCCGCAGGAAAGCGGCGGCGACATCTGCGTGCAGGCCTGCTCCGACGACCCCCAGGTCGCTTTCCACGCGGTCCGCAACCTGGCCCGGATCGGGCGCGGGACGGTTGTGATGCGCTGGTCGCAGCTCGGCTTTGGCCGTACCGCGAGCACCAGCCGCAGCCAGGACACGCCGCGCAACCTGATGGGCTTCAAGGACGGCACCGCGAACATCCGCGCCGAGGACACCGACGCCATGCGTCGCTTCGTCTGGGTCGGCAACGAAGGCCCCGCCTGGATGCACGGCGGCAGTTACCTGGTCACCCGCCGTATCCGCATGCTGCTGGAGATCTGGGACCGCTCGCCGCTGGAAGACCAGGAGCTGACGATCGGCCGCGACAAGTACATGGGGGCTCCGCTGGGAGGCAGCGATGAGTTCGAGCCACTCGACCTCGAGGCGGAGCGCGGTGGAAAACCGACGATCCCCGTCGACGCCCACGTCCGCCTCGCCTCCGCTTCGGCGAACAGTGGTGAGCGGCTCCTGCGCCGCGGCTACTCGTTCACCGACGGCGTCGACGAGAGCCTCGGCGAGCTAGAAGCCGGCCTCTTCTTCATCGCTTTCCAGCGAGACCCGGAAAGGCAGTTTGTCGCGATCCAGCGTCGGCTCGGCTCAAGCGACGCGCTCAACGAGTACATCAAGCACGTCGGCAGCGCCGTCTTCGCCATTCCCCCGGGGGCACGAAGCGGCGGCTACGTCGGCGAAACCCTGTTGGGCTGATCAGACGTGCCGGTGTCCGGTACCTATAAGGACACTTCTCCACCGGCACCTCCGGTTAATCCGACTTTTAACGTCGGCTTTTGTTAGGTTTCCCTAACTTTCCCCGGATACCTAGCCAAGGAGCTCCAACCCCGATGAACCGATCTTTCGTCCGAGCGGCGCTGACTGTCGCGGCCGCCACCTCCCTCACCCTCTTTGCGGCCGCCTGCGGCTCCAGCAACGACGCGCCGGAGGGCGCCAAGACGATGTCCTTCGAACTAACCGACGCGGGCTGCGTCCCGAACACGGCCAAGGCCCCCGCCGGGCCAATCACCTTTGAGGTCGAAAACGCCGGCACCGCGAAGGTGACCGAGCTCGAGGTGATGGATGGCGACACGATCCTGGGCGAGGTCGAGAACCTCTCCGAAGGGTTCAACGGCAGCTTCTCCCTGACCTTGGAGCAGGGCGAATACACCCTCTACTGCCCCGGTGGCGACGATGAGAGGGGGACGCTGACCGTCAGCGGCAAGCTGGACACGGAGAGCAGCCCGCAGGTCGAAGCGGCGATCTCCCAGTACCGCGACTACCTCGAGAAGAACACCACCGCGCTGGTCTCCGCGACGGAGCCGTTCGTTGCCGCAGTCGAAGCGGGCGACGTCGAGGAGGCGAAATCGCTCTACGCCGCCGCCCGCATCCCTTACGAGAAAATCGAGCCGGTGGCGGAGTCCTTCGGTGGCCTCGACCCCCGCATCGACGCTCGCGAGAACGACGTGCCAAAGAGTGAATGGAGCGGCTTCCACGTGCTCGAGCAGGCGCTCTGGGTCGAAGAAGACCTCA
>DATNGU010000393.1:0-2737 GCA_035605775.1 Solirubrobacterales bacterium
TCGCGCTGCTCGCCTAGCCTCGCCATTCGCATGTCCGGGAATCTCGCGACATTCCATCCCCGCCTCCCTCACGCTATCCCTCTTATTGGGCCGTGGGACAGGGCCTTTCGCTGATTCCCGCCCCCATGCCCGAGACCACCGAAAGTCCCTCCGGAGCCGTCCTGCGTGCTGTCTCAGCGCTCGCGGTCATCAAGGTCAACTGGGACGAGGACAAGGACTACATCGCCAATTTCGTCCCGATCGTCGCTCACTGCATTCGCGGTGCCGATCACGACGCGATCTCGCTCCCCGACACCCAAGCTCTGGTGCATGAGAGCTTTGGCCTACGCATCCCACAGGGCCCGCTGCAGACGATCCTTCACCGGATGTCGCGCGACAAGCTTCTTCGGCGGCAACACGGCGTCTACTACCGGATGCCAGAGGCTCTGGCGGAATTCGACCTCGGTGCCGACTGTGCGGATGTCCTTCGCCAGCATGCCCATCTCGTTGCGCTACTTGTTGATTTCGCTGCCCGTCTCGGAAGGCAGTGGGAGGAGGCGCAGGCCGAAGAGGCACTGCTCGGTTATGTGGAGGTCTTGGCGGAGCCGATTCTCGGTGCAGTGGTCACCGGTGAGCCTGTGGTCGATCTGCCAAAGATCGATTCCGAGGGCTCAGTCCTAACCAGTCGCTTCGTGCTTGATCTCTGCAAGAAGGAGCCCCAAGCCTTCGAGTACTTGGTCACCATCGTCAAGGGCACCATGCTTGCCAATGTTCTGTTTCTGCCCGAGGCATTTCCGGGCGGGCGGGCGAGGCTCAGGGCGGTTGAGGTCTATCTCGACACGCCGATCGTCCTACGTGCGATGGGCTATGCCGAAGAGCCCTATCGGGTTCCTGCCGAAGAGCTCATCGAGCTGCTGCGCGAGGAGGGAGCCATGCTCCGCGTCTTCGAGCACACTCTGCATGAGGTTGAGGGCGTCTTGGACGGCGCCGCCGTCACCTACCGCACCGGCACTCAGAAGGATCACTTTCCTGGCGATGTCGTCGACTACTTCGCGTCTGAAAGCTTCAGCCGAAGCGATGTGGAGATGGAGATCGGGAGTCTCCTCGATCGCCTCCAAGATCACGGAATCCAAGTTGTTCCGACCCCCGAGCACTCTGAACAGCTCGCACTAGATGAGCGCGCCTTGGAAGCAACGCTCAAGGATGGGCTCCACTACCACCGCCACGGAACCATGGTTAAGGATCTCGACTCGCTGACCGCCGTTTACCGACAGCGAAAGGGTGAGGTTCGGCGCCATGTCGAGAGCTGTGACGCCCTCCTTGTCACGACCAACACCACGCTCGCCCACGTCAGCCGCACCTTCTTCGCCGAGGTATTCACCGGCCGCTCAGTGCCCATCTGCATGTCGGACTACGCACTTGCCGCTATTGCCTGGCTGATGAACCCGACTCAAGCCGCCGACCTTCCTCGAAGTCAGATCGTCGCGATCAGCTACGCGGCCTTGAACCCACCTGACGATGTTTGGCACAAGTACTTGGGCGAGATTCGCCGGCTCCAGGAGAAGGGCGAGTTGAGCGAGGAGCAGGTCGGCCTTCTCCTCTTCTCCCCAGACGCCCGACTCGAGCTTATGAACGCCACCTCGGGTGATGTAGGGGCCTTTGCGAGCGGCACCATCGCGCAGGTTCTGCACCATGCGGAGGAGACAGCCCGTGCCGAGGTTGAGGAGGAGCTTGAGCTTGAGCGCGTTTGCCGGGAGCAGGCTGAGGTCAAAGCGGCCTCCGAAACCGACAGGGCGGCGGCCGAGGCCGCGCGAGCGCAGCGGCTCACCGACCAACATGCCAATCGGCTGGACACCCGCGCCAGCGATGTAGCCCAGGGGGTCTCCTGGGCGGCTTTCGGAGTCGCAGTGATCTTCCTCTTTGCCGCCTGTGCGGCGGCAGCACAGGGAGTCTTTCCCTCGTCCTGGTCCGTGCTGTCCCGCTCGGATCAGCGCTCGTCTTCCTCTTCGGAGTCTCCGGCTTGATCTCGCTGGCGACGGGCTGGAATCTGCTGGTCAGCCGCCAGTGGCTGGCCAGACGCCTTCAGCACGTCGTCAGCCGCAAGCTGCACCAGTGGTTCGGCACTCCCGACGGTTCGTAGTCGGGACTAAGGCCGCGCCGCTGTATCTACGCCGGCAGGAATGCCTCGGCCGGTGCCCCGAGCGTCCGTTAGCGGGTCACTAAATCTCCTGCCCTCGCCTGCTCCAACCGCTTCTTTTTAGTTCAGCCACTTCTCGCCAGAAGTGGCTGACTCCCCCCTAATCGCCGCTAATCCCCGCGCATCCAGCTAAATCGGCTGCTCGGGAACGAGTTACGAATATCCCTGTAAACCACCATATTTCAGGCGCTTACGCTGAAGATGGTCTCCTTGGATCGCACCCAGGAGGTCGGCGGTTCGAATCCGCCTAGCTCCATCAGCAGAACCCCCTTCACGTCGGCGGGGTTCGCTTTTCAGGACACTCCGACATAAGTGGGCCCAGGCGGCGCGCTAACGCCCTGGGCCTGGCACCGAAGCCAGAGACTTCGATGCGCCAGAAACGGTACTGCCGTTGCCACCGCCGGGCGTAGGCTCAGCCCACACCCAGCGCTGTGGCCGGTCAGCAGCGCCGTCAGTCTGACCGGGTCAACCCACTGTCCGAAAACAGGCTCCCTTGTCACTTCCTGCCGCAGGACAGAAGAATGCGCATAATCGTCCCTTTCTCGGGGGCACCAACGAAAC
>DATNGU010000394.1:0-3357 GCA_035605775.1 Solirubrobacterales bacterium
CCAGCGCTCAGCCAGGGTGAGGGGGACAATCCCACGTCGTAGCCACTCGCTTGCCGCGTATGCCGTGCCGGCCTCAGTGACGATCGGGGTGACGAGGTGGGTCGAGCGCAGCTTGACGAGGCGTCGCTTCAGCGCCGGATAGTTGAGTTCGTTGATCCCGGCGCTCAGTTCGATCAGGGTCTGGGGCCGCTCCGCCAGCGCTCTGACGATGGTCGAGTCCCAGCCGGCGGTGAGGGCTCGGACGAGGCCGTGGGCGGCCGGGTCGTCGAGCGGCGTTCGCCCGCTCGGTCCGTCCGCCAGCCATCCCTCGAGCGCGTCGGCCACCGGTAGGAGTTCGCGGCCGCCCGCCGTCAGCTCGTGCGCTGCGCCGACCAAGCCTGTCCCGCCATCGACCCGGGAGAGGGCGCCGATCTCGCACATTTTCCCCACGGTCGCGCGCAAGCTCGATTGTGGCGCCCAGCCGAGTGCCTCCTCCAGTTCCGCGGGGATCAGCGGACCCTCGGCGTGGGCATGCAGGACCCTCGCGTTCAGCGCGTTGGTGAAGATCGAGAGAGCCCGACTGCCCGCGCGCACCACGCGCGTATCCTAACTGGATACTCAAATGGTTTCCATTAATAAGTGTCAGCCGATACGGCTGGACGAACGCGACTCGAGGCGCACGGGAGCCGAGGAAAGTGCCTGGACACGCAGGTCGCTCCAGGTGAGGCCCTCGCGGACGAGCGCGGGCAGGCCAAGGGCGACGGCGGTGGCAATCTCGACCGCCTGCAGGATCACGCCGTAGGCAAGCGCGTCGGCGGTGCTGATCCCAAAGCCGGTGTGCAGAACGCTGATCACGGCAAGCTGGAAGACGCCGATGTTGGATGGGGTGGCGGGCACGACCGCGGTCACGTTGACCGCGAACAGCACCGCCGCCGCCGCGCCGATGCCGCCGCTGAGGCCAAGCGCCGCCAGCAGCGCCCAGCAGGCGGCCAGCTGGATCGCCCAGGCGCCGAGCTGCGCGGCGCTGGCGACAATGCCGCGGCGCGGCTCCCGGAACACCGCCAGGCCGGCCCTCACTTGCAGCAGGGCGCGGTGCAGGGCCGTGCCGATGCGGGCGAAGCGGCCATTGCCGTTGCGGCGCATCAGCACCGGGCCGACCAGGACCACGACAAGCAGGGCGAGGGGCACGAAGCTGAAGACAAATAGCTTCTCGGTGCTGGAGTGGAAGAGGTCGGTGCTGGAGACGATGATCACTCCAAGCAGCGCCAGGGCGACGATGTTGAGCAGGGTCTGGGAGACGAGCGTCCCCAGCAGCACCGGGAAGGTCTCGCGCATGCGCCCGGTCCGGCGCGCCAGGGTCATCGCCCGGGCCGGCTCGCCGAGCCGTGCCGGCAGCGTCGCCGACATCAGCACGCCGATCATCGTCGCCGAGGTCACGTCGCGGCGACGCACCGGGCGGTTGGGCAGGGCGGCGCGCACGATTCCGTACCAGGAGGCGGCCCGGAAGAAGAGCGAGAGGGCCATCAGCGCGCAGGCGACCAGAACCCAGGTGAGGTCTGAGCGAACGATGCTGGAGACCACACTGTCGATGCCGATCTTCTGCGCAGCGAGGGCGGTGAGGGCGACGCCGAGTGCGCCGGCGACGCCGAGGCCGGCGTGGCGGGCGATGCGGCGCTTGCGGCTGCCGCTCTGGGCCAGCGGCGGGTCGAGCGAGGGCAGGCGGCGCGGCGGACTGGGGGGGCTGCCGTCGGCTGCCCGCACACCGACCCAGTGGGCGGCTCGCGCGGCGGCGGTCGTCGGGGTCGGCGTCTCGATCGCGCGCTCGTAGACCTCGCTGACGCGGTCGGCGACGCGGGGCCAGGCGTAACGCTGGGCGCTCTGCCGTGCCGCTTCGCCCATCGCCGCCAAGCGCTCAGGCTCGTAGTGGGCGCGCTGCAGCTCCTCGGCGAGGCGCTGCGGGTCGCCGGGCGGAACGAGGACGCCGTCGACGCCGTCCGTGACCACGTCGCTGTAGCCGGCGATTGCGGATGCGATCGCCGGGGTGCCGGCGGCGAAGGCCTCGGTGAGGACCATGCCGAAGCTCTCGCCGGAGAGCGAGGGGGCGCAGAGCAGGTCGGCCCCGTGCAACGCCGTCCACAGGTTCTCGCCAGAAACCCGGCCGCGAACGTCGATCCAGCGCATCGTCTCGGGATCGGCGAGGTAGCGCAGCACGTCGTCACGCTCTGCGCCAATCACCGTTAGGCGGCTGGGTACGTGCTCGACCAGCGCTTCGAAGGCGGTCAGTAGGACGGGCAGGCCCTTGCGCTCCTCCGGGCGGCCGACGAACAGCACCCGCAGCTCATCGCTTGGCGGCTTCGAGCCGGGCGGCGCGGCCTCGACGTCGACCCCGTTGGGTACCACCTCATAGCGGCCGCCGAACCAGCGGCGGCCCGTCCAGGCGGCCGCCTCGGAGACGGCGATACGGGCCGAGAGCCGGTTTAAGACGCGCCGGGCGCCCAGCGCCGAGGCGACGTGGTTGGGGATCGCCTTGGTCGAGTAGGCGTGGAAGGTGCCGACCGCTGGCGCACGGGCACTGAGTGCCGCGTTCCAGCCAACCAGCGGCACGATCGGCTCGTGAATGTGGATCACGTCGTAGCGGCCTTGGCGAAGCTCGCGACGGGGGGCGATGACGCCGCCGGCAGGGAAAGGAGCAAGGTTGGAAACCGCGCCGTTGGCCGAGAACCCCGCCGTGCGGCCCATTGGCACCAGATAGTCGGGAATGTCCAGCGATTCTGCGGGCGCGCGGTGAAGCGCACGGCTGAGCCGGTCGGGAGGGTCGAGGGGGGCGAGCACGCGCACGTAATGACCGCGGCCGAGGAACTCCTCGGCAAGCGCCTCTACGTGCCGGTTAACGCCGCCCTGGTAGCTCCAGGAATATGGCGAGACAAGAGCGATTCGCACGACGCAGTAAGCCTAAAGGATGCACCGGCCTCGCCCCGCGGGCGGTCCCGTGGCCGCGCCGCGCTACAGCTGGGCGATTCTCTCGCTCTCCGCCCAGGCAAAGCCGACGAAGACGAGCAGGTAGGCGGTTCCGACCTCGAGCAGGAGGGCGCCCGAGTCGTTGGCGAGAGTGCCGACCAGGGTCGCGGCGAGGGCGCCGATCAGGCCGGCTCGCATCGCCGGGCGGCCGTGCAGCCAGGCAGCAAGCAGGTCGCGGCGCACGATCGCCCACGCCGCGACGGCGGCGATCAGGGGCAGGAAGGCGAGGACGACCGGCCGGGCAAAGCTGTGCGAAGAGAGCTGCAGGCGGCGCTGGGCGACGTCGGCGAGATCGCCGAGGCCGCCGGCGTCGAGGACCGAGCGAGTCAGGTGGGCGTTGGCGCCGCTGAGCAGGTCGGC
>DATNGU010000395.1:0-17464 GCA_035605775.1 Solirubrobacterales bacterium
AGGGACCGAACGAGTACAGCACCAGGGGTGGCGCCGACTGGAAAGCGAAGCTCGTCGCCTATCAGCAGCGCCTCTACGAAGAGGTCAAGGGCGACCCGGCGCTCTCCTCGCTGCCAGTCATCGGTCCCTCGATCACCCACAACGACCAGCAGGAGCTCGGCGACGTCTCGGACTTTCTCGACTACGGCAACATCCATTCCTATCCGGAAGGCAATCCGCCCGAGTACAAAATGGGCTCGATCGTCGAACGGGCGGCATACAACTCTGCCTCGAAGCCGATCGTGGCGACCGAGAGCGGCTACACCAACGCGCTCAACTGGACGCCGACGGGGCCCGGGGAAAATAAACCGATCTCGGAGGCGGCCGCGGCCGCCTATTTTCCCCGCCTCTTCTTCGAGTACTTCATCCGCCACATCGCTCGAACGTTTTCCTACGAGCTCGTCGACCAGCGCCCGAACCCGGGCCTCGACGACAGGGAGGAACACTTCGGCCTACTCAGGAACGACCTCTCCGAGAAGCCGGCTTTCTCCGTGCTGCGAAACACCATCGACATCTTGGAAGACCCGGGGCCGGAATTTTCTCCGCAGTCGCTGGACTACGTATTGAGCGAAGGGGGCGCGACGCTGCACAGCGCTCTCTTGCAGAAGCGAGACGGCCGCTTCTACCTCGCCCTCTGGCGATTGAAGAGCGTCTGGAACCCCGATGAAAAGAAAACGCTGATTGCCCCGAGCGAACCGGTAACCGTCTCGGTGGAGCTTGGCGTCAAGTCCTACGCGGTCTACTCGCCAATCGCTTCAAGCGAACCGATCCTCTCGGTCTCTCAGCCGACCGAATCGCTGACCGTCGACGTCGGCCCCGAAGTGATGATTGTCGAACTGACGCCCGGCGTACCGGCGAGTCCGGTTGCGACCCCTTCACCGTTCCCGCCGCCCCTGGTCCCGCTCCCCGCGGAACACTGCATCGTGCCGAGGCTCAAGGGAAAGACCCTGCAGCGGTCGAGGAAAAGGTCCAAAATCGCCCACTGCAAGATCGGCAAGTTCAAGAAAAAGGTAGGCGTCACCGTCAGGGCAGGGCGGGTGGTGAAGCAAAGCCCAAGGCCGGGATCTGTCCTGCCGCTGGGCGGGCAGATCAGGGTTACGCTGGGCAGCTGAGCAGTTCCCCGGGCCGGGCCGCGTGAGGCAGCCGCGGCCTCAGTACCCGGAGCTGGTCTTCATCCGCTTGCGCTCCGAATCATGGGCGCCACCCTTCTTCTCCAGCGTCACGCAGGCGAGCTCGATGTCGGTGGAAAGGCGGTCGATCTGCTCGCGGCTCAGCGTCTGCTTGACCAGGGCTCGCAGGATCTTCACGTCTTCAGCCTTGGGCGGCAAGGTGTAGGCGGGGACCATCCAGCCGCGCTCGGCGGAAAGCTGCCAGGAGACGTCGAACTCGTCGTAGTTCTTTTCGCCGGCCAGCTTGAAGGCAACGAGGGGCAGCTGCTCATCGCCGTCCCCGATCAGCTCGAAGTTGCCTCCGGCCTTGAGCTTCTCCGCGAGGACGCGAGCGTTCTGTTGCATCGCTTTCATGATGTAGGCGTAGCCCTCGTGCCCATAGCGGACGAAGTTGTAGTACTGGGCCAGCACCATCGAGGCTCCGGTGGAGAAGTTGAGGGTGAAGGTCGCGTCGGTTTTTCCGAGGTAGTTCTCGTAGAAGACGAGGTCCTCGGCCAGGTCACTCTGTTCGCGGAAGATGAGCCAGCCGATGCCCGGATAGACCAATCCGAACTTATGGCCGGAGACGTTGATCGAGCGCACCTGCTCGAGCCTGAAGTCCCACTCGGAATCCGGATAGAGGAAGGGCCAGACGAAGCCGCCGCTGGCGGCGTCGATGTGAAGTGGGACGTCGAGCCCCCGCTCGCCCTTGAGGTCGACGAGGAGCTTGTTGATGCCGACGATGTCGTCGGCGTGGCCGGTGAAGGTCGTGCCGAGGACGGCGGCGACGCCGATCGAGTTCTCATCGATGTGGGGCTCGACGTCCTCAGGCCCGATCACGTACTTGTTCTCCTGCAGCGGAACGATTCGCGGTTCGACATCGAAGTAGCGGCAGAACTTCTCCCAGACCACGTGCACGTCGCCGCCGAAAATCAGGTTCGGCGCCTCGACCGGTTTGTTTTCTGCTTCGCGACGCTGCTTCCACTTCCACTTCAGCGAGAGAGCGCCCAGCATTATCGCCTCGGAGGACCCCTGCGTGCGGGCGCCAGTCGTCTCACCCGGGGCGTGGTAGAGGTCGGCGAGCATGCCGATGCAGCGCTGCTCGACCTCGGCCGAGATCGGGTACTCGGCGTGGTCGATGAAGTTGCGGTAGAGGTTCTCGCCGATGATCCGCTGGGCCTCGGGCTCCATCCAGGTCGTGACGAAGGTCGCCAGGTTCCGCTGCGGGTCGCCCTCGAGCGCCAGTTCCTCATCGACAAGGCGCATCGCGTCCAAGGAGGACATGCCGCTAGCGGGGAAGTCGCCGTCGGGGGCGTCCTCGGTGAGGAAGCGGTTTCCGTAGAGCATCGCGGCCTGCTCGCTGCTGAGGGGCTTGTTCATTGAGTCCTTCTATCTGATCGGGGGGTGTCAACTGAGCGTATTTCCTGTTCGCGTACCTCGTCGAGGGTTACCTTGCCGCCAACCTCGACCCAGCCATCGGTGGTTGCCTGTGCAAGCAAAATGGAGCCATGCCCTTGGTGAATCGTGATTGGGTGCCCCAGCCTCGCGCAGAGTGCTAATGCGGCGGAACCAGTGGCCTCGTCCTCGGTGATGCCGGCTTCGGGGACGAAGGAGCGGGCGCGGATCGTCCCCGCTGCTTCGTCGATCCAGGCCCAGGCATAGGTGTTGGCGCCCGCAGCCGATGCGGTGAGGGCTCGTACCTCACCCGGGGAATCGAGCTGGATGTACTCGAACGAGGGCGCCCACTCGGGGCGGGCGGCAACGTAGATCGCGCCGCTCGCATACCGGACGTTGACCTCTCCTGCCGGAGGTCGAAGTCTCTTGACTTGCACCCCTTCCTTCGCCAGTAGCCAGGCGGCGCCGACGGTTGGGTGTCCGGCAAAAGGAAGCTCGACCTGCGGCGTGTAGATCCGCATCAGCCCAGCGTCGGAGTCATCGATGAAAACCGTCTCACTAAAGCCCAGCTCGGTGGCGATGCGCTGCCGGTGAGGCTCCGGCACCTGGGCGCCCCTGAGGAAGACGCCGAGCGGGTTACCCCATTCACCGTCCTCGTTGACGAAGACGCGGAGGACGTGCAGGGTCGGCACCGGCCGATCTTAGGCTGCTCTGGCCGCGCAGGGATGCGAGTATCGACCCTTGCTTCGTGTCAGTTCACCAACGAGAGGAGTCGAAGTGTCAGATCAAGGCTTGAGGAAGCGGTGGACGAGGCGTGCCCCGGCGCTCCTGGTTGCGCTGTCGATAGGAGTCGTTGGGGTCGCTTGGAGCGGCTGCGGGAGCGACGACGGCAACGACAGCACCAGTGAGGCTCAGGAACGGGTCGAAAAGGGCGCCGAAGAAGCAAAGCAGGGGATCGAAAAGGCCAAGGAAGAAGTCAAGAAGGGCTTCGAAGAAGCGGAAAAGGAAGCGAAGCAGGGCGTTAGCAAGGGCTCTGACGAAGCCAAGGAAGGCATTAGCAAGGGCTCTGACGAAGCGCAGAAGGGGATCGAAAGAGCTAAGGAAGAAGCGAAGCGGGGGATCGAAAAGGGCAAGGAAGAGGCGCAGAAAGGGATCGAAGAAGCGGAAAAGTACGTGCCCTAGGCCCTCGCCACCGCCGGGATCGCCTCTTCGGCGAGATCCACGGCGAGAGCCTCGACGATGCGCGGGTCGAATTGGCTGCGGAGTTGCGGCGAGTTCGGCCAACGCCTCGGCGGGGCACCCGAGACCACCGAAGTGCTCGTCGAGACTAGTCTGGAATTGCAATCTCGTCGTAGGCTCTGACCACCGAGAGGTCATGGTCATCACCTTGCAGCGACGCCGTCGCTCATGCCACTCGAGCACCGGCCCGAGGGCCGATCTCCAGCAAGCGCCAAGATGAAACCTCCCAGCGGCAGGCTCGTAACGGCTGTCAAGTCGCGCGGACGATTGACCTACTCTTGGAAGATGCCCGTTGACCCTGAACTCGACGAGTTCGAAACGCTTGTTGCCGACGCTATCGACGCGCTTCCAGACGAATTCCAGCGGGTCTTGGCAAAGGTGGCGGTGATCGTCTCTAACCGGGGCGCCGAAGTCCAGGCCTACGGCCACTACTTCGGCGATGGTGTCGCGCGGGATCGCTATGAGGACCGCATCGTCATTTACCGCGACACGCTGGAGCGCGACTTCGGGCATGACCGCAGGCTGCTTGCCAAGCAGGTCGAGCGCACGCTGCGCCATGAGCTCGCGCACCATCTTGGCTGGAACGAGCGGGGCGTAGGGGGGCTGGGGCTCTAGCGGACCACGCAGTCGCGGGTCAGCGTGGTGACGATCTGCTTGCCGTCTGCAAAGTTGAAGGTGCCCCGGGTGAAGGAAAAAATCGCCCCCGGAAAACCGGTCGGGGCAGCACAGCGCGCGCTCAGGAAGCTGTACCGCTTTCCGCGGTAGCGATACTCGCGATTGAAGACAAGCGAGACGTCGGTGACATAGCCGACGTCAGAGGCGAGCCGCGGAATCTTGGCCGACAGCACCGTTCCGAATTTGCCCTGCTGGGGATGTCGGATCGTGAAGGCGAGCACCACGGTGACCTCGACTGGATTCGAGCCATGGATGTGCAGCAGGATCGCTGGCCGTCCATGGGCCCTGCCGTTGAAGGCGAGCATCCGACCTCTCACCGGGAACGGCGACCGGTTGGGGAACTCGACGTTGGCGCCGAAGTCTCCGTGGCCGACCAGAGCCGGCCGGCAGCGTGCCAGGGCAAGCTGGGAATCCGTCGACTCGAGCTGGGCGGGACGGCAAGCTGGCAGGCCCTTGGTGGTGACTCGGCCGTAGCGGTTGACGGCGAAGGAGATACTCCGTAGCTGCGGCGGCCGCCCACCGTCGGCGGTCTTGATCGAAGTCTTGAGGTTGACTTTTACCGGCACGTCGCGGTCGCGCGGCAGGGTGCGGGGCGCGAAGCCGCCGCCGAAGCTGACGAAGAGGCCGCCCTCGCCGGCGATCTCCCCGCGGGCCACCGTGGCGCCGATTAGCGCCGCAGTACAAAGCACCGCGATGAGGGCGATTCGCGTCATCAGTTCCCAAAGAGAGTCTATTCCGGTACCGGGGGCGGCCCGGGGTGCTTGGGTTAAGGCTGACGGCGTGCCGGGCTAGAGTCCGGGCATGGAGCCGGGCGATCGCTGGATCGAGCTTTCCGAGGGCGATGAGTTTGCGGGCTACAGAATCGAGCGGCAGCTCGGGCGCGGGGGCATGGGCGTTCTCTATCTAGCAGTCGAGCCTGGCTTGGAGCGCCGCGTCGCGCTGAAGCTGATCGCACCCGAGGCGGCTGCCGATGAGGTCTTCGCCCGCCGCTTTGCCGAGGAGTCGAGGATTGCGGCTTCGATCGAGCACCCCAACGTGGTGCCGATCTATGCGGCCGGAGAAGAGGCCGGGGTTCCCTTTATCGCGATGCGCTACGTATCCGGCTCTGATCTCGGCAAACGGCTGGGGCGGGCGGGCCGCCTGCCGCCGGCAGCGGCGGCAGGCCTGATCGCTCAGGTCGGCAACGGGCTCGACGCGATCCATGCGGCTGGCCTCGTCCATCGTGATGTCAAGCCGGCCAACGTGCTGCTCAGCGGCGGCAGCGGCGGGGATCACGCCTACATCACCGATTTCGGCGTCGCTCGCAACGTCTCTACCCAGTCGGGCCTGACCCAGACCGGACGCTTCGTTGGGACGCTGGATTACGTCGCCCCCGAGCAGATCTCCGCTGGCACGGTCGACGCCCGCGCCGACGTCTACGCGCTGGGCTGCCTGCTGTTCAAGCTGCTGACCGGGGAGGTTCCCTTCCCCAGGGACGGTGAGGCGGCGCGACTTTACGCCCATCTCAACGACCCGCCCCCGGCGCCGTCGCTCTACGTGACCGAGGTATCGATGGCCCTTGACGACGTTGTGATCAGGGCGATGTCGAAGGAGCCCGACGATCGCTATCCGTCGGCCGGCGATCTGGGCCGGGCGGCGATGGCGGCGCTGAGCGGGGCGTCCCCCGACCTGCCGGAGCGCACGGTCGCCACCGGGGCGGCGGCGACGAGGGAATCGGCTGCTCCCGAGCCACCGACGGTCGCGACGCCGACCGCCGAGGAGACCGCTCAGACAAGGCGCATTGACGCCGATCCCTCTGACGAAGGAGCGGGGGGCTCCACCAGCCGGCGCCGGCTGGTTCTGGCAGGCGCCGCCGCGGCCGCCGCGATGGTCATCGCGGCGGCGATCGCGATTGGCGGCGGGGGAGGGGAGGACCCCAACGGACCCGCTGCCGCCGGCGCCGGTGACTCGAAGCAGGCAAAGGCAAACGAGAAGTCCGCAGAGGCGGAGGCATTGACCGCGTCGCAGCTGCGGCAGAAGGCTGACGAGATCTGTGCCGATAGCCAGGAGGCATATAAAGGCGTTTTCTCTCGGGCGAGTGAGGAATCGCCGGACGCTGCCTACTCGCAGGCTCTGGTTGGGATCTCGACCAGAGCCGTCGGCCGCTTCCGAGCGCTGAGGCCACCGCCAGCGCTGGAGGCCGACTACGAGGACTACGTCCGCACTCAAGAGCGGGTCAAGGACTACGACCGCCAGGCGCTGGACGCGGCCGATGCCGGTGACGCGACCGCCTACCTCGAAGCTCGTCAGCGCCGCGACGGGGAGGTTGGCGAACGCTACGAGCTTGCGCGTTCGCTCGGCTTCGAAACGTGTAGCCCGAACCGCGAATAGGGATGCCGACGCGAGTCGACGTGGACGCTTGGGTTGCCGCTTACGAGCGGACTTGGCGTACCGCCGGCACGGATCCACTGCTGGGCCTCTTCACCGAGGACGCCTCCTACCGGATGTCGCCTTTAATGAGGAGCCGGCGACTCGCCTACGGGCGGGCGCCGAGTACCTGGCCTGGCCAAGAAATCGTCTCAAGAGGAGGACGCTCGTGAAGTCACACACCGCGTACATGACCTTCGAGACCAGCGAGCGGCGCGAGCTGATCCGGATCACCGAGGAGGTGCAGGCGGCGGTCGAGGAGGCTGGGATTGAGGAGGGCATGGTGCTCGCCTCGGCGATGCACATCACCGCTGGGGTCTGGATCAATGACGACGAGCCCGGCCTGCACGAGGATGTGCTCGAATGGCTGGACAAACTCGCTCCGCCGAGCTGGATGCCGGCCGCGAACGAAGTCGCCGGGGAGCTGCTGCCAGATGGAGGCGACTACCGCCATCATCGCGGCGGTGAGGACAACGGCGACGCCCACCTTAGGAATCTGCTCGTCCACCACCAGGCAATCGTCCCCGTGACCGCCGGCCGCCTCGACCTTGGCCCTTGGCAGCAGGTCTTCTACTGTGAGTTCGACGGGCGTCGTCCCAAGCGTCTCGTGATCAAGGCGATGGGCGAGTAGCCGGGCCGCGCGCTAGTCACGATCGGCGCGGTCGCCCGGATGAGTCAGCCGGTCGGCCCGCTGGCGGACCTCTTCGACGGTCTCGCGGGTTGCGGCGAGCGCCTCTTCGGTCGCGGCGGCGACCCCCTCGCTCGGCTTGCCGCCAACCATGTCGCGGAAAGCATTCTTGAAGCGCTCGGTACGGCGGTCGGGCGGGAAGCGAGCCTCTGCCTTCGCCTGCTTCGCGGGACGTTGCTCGCCGTAGCGCCGACGTGCCCACGCCGAACCGGGCTTGCCGAGTCGCGCCGCGCCGTAGAGCGCTATCGGGAAGACGAAGAACCCGATGGCGCCGTGTAGGACCCGCTGCTTGGCGAAACAGGTTGCGACCAGCAGGAAGACGGCAGCCGCGCCGACGATGCTCACAACGGTCTCTTCGACCGAGCCGGTGTCGAAGCTGAACGGGCTGAAGCCCAGCAGGACCAGCATCATCCCCGCCGCGGCGATTACCGTCGCGTCGATCGAGGCTCGCCCCTCCTCAGCCCAGTAGACGTCGTCCAGATAGACCCACAGTGCGAACTCGTCGATCGTTAGCCCCGCGCCGATACCGAAGAGGAGGGCGCAGATTTCCGCGTACGGGCTGTCTCCGAGAGCCGCCAGCCCCAGCGTGCCGGCGATCATCATCGTGACGATCCCGAAGACCAGGTGGTGCAGGTGGACGCCGCTGTCGCTGACCACGCTGCCCGGCCACCAGGGCACCCGTGGGCTGCGCATCAGCCGCGTGCTCATGCGGATGAATGCAAACGAGAGGATGAATCCGACCAAGACCAGAAAGAGGCCCTGTTTTTCGTCGGCGAGGATCTGGTCGTTCCAGAAGTCGCTGAAGATAGAAGCCGTCGTAATCATCGACTGGGGGGAGACGAGTGTAGTTGCGGACCCTCACCGTCCTTCTCGGCAATTAGGCCGATCGTGAGCAACACGGCGGCGACTGCGTAGAACGGCGTCAACACAATGTTGGTGGCGGTATCGGTGAGCCACTCGGCTACCAGCGACTCGCCAAGGAGGGTGTGGATCAGCGAAGTCGCCTGGTTGGTGATCACGTCGCCGGCGATCTCGATTGGCACCAGAACGACCAGCACCAGCCAGAAGTGGCCGCGAACCAGGCGGTAGCTGCGAGCGAGCGCCGCCCGCACCCCAGGGTGCTCGATCTCGACCACAGGGGCGGCCAGGCCGAGATAGACGAAGATGAGGATCCCCGGTACGAAGAAGGCGACCAGGCCGACGGCAACGAGGACACCGAAGATCAGGTCGACGGCGATCAGCGTCCGGTAGTCGACCATTCCGGCGACCTGGCGCAACGATGGGGGCTCGCCGTCGTGGGGGTGGGTGAGGGCGATCGCGACCGCTCCCGTGTAGAAGACCTCGCCGATCAGCCCGGTCGTCGCGAGCAGCAACACCGCCAGGATCGCGGCGAGAATCTCCGCCCCGCTACCGAAGTTGAGCGACGTGACGCCAACGTGGACGGGGATCGCGTGGATCAGCCCCAGCGGTACGAAGACCGTGACGGCAAGCGGCAAAAGCGTGCCGGCCCACTGGAAATACGTGCGCCAAATCCGCCCGTACAGGGAGAAGACGTTCAGCTTGCCCGTCATTTACCGGCGCCGACGTCCGGACGGACGCCGACCGCGTTCCTCTAGCTTCGACCGCGACGATTGCCCAGCGGGAACCTGCTTAACCTCGCGCAGGCCCGGTACAAGCAGTTCCTCGGCGCATTGACGATGCCAGTGGTGGTGTTCGGTGCCGCCCAGTCGCATTACGTATTGGACGACCGTGTGCTCGCTGCCGATCGGGATGTCGCCGTGGCAGCCAGGGCAGCGGTAGAGCTTCTGGCCAAAGCTGCGGATCAGCCAGACCTCATTCCCTTCGTCGTCATAGCCACGCAGGCTCCAGCGCTTGCTGGGCAGCCCGGCGCCCCCGCTCATCGCTTCGAGAGCCAGGCGAAGCCAGCTGCCATCGCCACGTTGGCGACCCCAGCCAGGCGGAGGGCGGTCTTGGCCCCGGGCCGGCTGAGCGCAGGAGACTCGGCCCAGAGCGCGTCCGTCGCGATCTCGGTTCCCCTCAACCAGGCGAGCGCCCACCAATCGCGTTGCTCCCCGCGGCGGTCTGCAAGCACATGCGCGGCGGCGAAGGTGAGCCAGATCGGACCGCAGCGTCGCAGCAGGTGCACCGCATCCGGCGATGGCTCGTCGTGCCCGAAGAACGTCGTAAGCATCTGTCGCGGCGCTGCGATCGAGGCGCTGCCGAGGAACAGATCGAAGACGATCATGTTGCGGTTGGTGATGCGAAGGGCCTGCTCAAGGGTCATTTCGCCCCCCATCCAACCAGATCAGAAGGGAAAGCATGCAAACCGGCGAAATGGACCGCCGTGACCAAGACCGCAACGAAATCACCTCAACTTAAAAGCCTTTCCGAGTACATCCAGGAGCGCTTCGAAGAATTCTCGCGCTCGCAGAAAGACGTCGCCCGCTACATCGTCGACCATCTCGACGAGGCGGCCTTCCTCACCGCCGAGGAGCTGGCCAGGAGAGCGAGCACCTCCTCATCGACGGTGGTGCGCTTCTCCCAGGCTCTCGGCTTTGAGGGTTATCCGGAGCTACAGCAGGCTGCGATCGAGGAGTACCGCAGCGCGACCGTAGCCAACGCAGCCACCGCCGGCGGTGCTGCGCTCTTTTCCTTTGATCACTCTGAGCTCGAGGGCTCGCTCGGCGCCGACTACTCGAACCTTGAGGAAACCGCGCGTAACCTCACTCGCGAGCAGGTGGACGGCGCCGTCGCGGCGCTGGCCGAAGCTCAGCGCGTAGTGATCGTCGGCGTCGATCAGATGGCTTTCTTCGCCAGCTACCTGCGGCACATTCTTAGCCTGCTCGACATTCGCGCCGAAATCGTCGCCAGTACCGGTGGCGAGTCGTTGCAACGACTCGGTCGGATTGACGAAGAGACCCTGGTCATCGTGCTCTCCTGCGGCCGTGCCCATCCCTTGTTGTTGCGGGCGATGAAGCTCGCGCTGCACCGCCGAGCTCGTACCTTGGCGATCTCCGATGCCTCCATGTCCGAGGTAGGTGAGCACGCCGAACAGACCCTCTACTTCTCTTCCAACAGCCCGTCTTTCGCCCGCTCCAACACGGCACTGATGGCCCTTGTCCAAGGCCTGGCCCACGGTTTGTACGCCCGTGACGAAGCGGCGCACAAAGACCGCATTCGTGCCTACAAACTGAAGTAGGACCCACCCCCGTAATATTGCGCGTGTGACTGAACGCGCCACCTTCCGGGTGAAGACCGGCCTCGCTGAGATGCTTAAGGGCGGCGTGATCATGGACGTGGTCACGCCCGAGCAGGCCGGTATTGCCGAGGCGGCCGGGGCTTGCGCGGTGATGGCGCTGGAGCGTGTTCCCGCCGACATCCGCCGCGACGGGGGCGTCGCCCGCATGTCCGATCCGGCGATGATCAAGGGAATTCAGGAGGCCGTGACGATCCCGGTGATGGCGAAGGCCAGGATCGGCCACTTCGCCGAGGCCCAGGTCTTGCAAGCCCTCGAGGTCGACTACATCGACGAGTCGGAGGTGCTGACGCCGGCCGACGAGCGCCACCACATCGACAAGCTCGCCTTCGACGTGCCTTTCGTCTGCGGCGCCACCAACCTCGGCGAGGCGCTGCGGCGAATCGGCGAGGGGGCGGCGATGATCCGTTCAAAGGGCGAGGCCGGCACCGGCAACGTGGTCGAGGCGGTCCGCCACATGCGCGAGATCGTCAGCGGGATCAAACGGCTGGCGCAGCTTGGCCCGGAGGAGCTCGCCGGCGCCGCCAAAGAGCAGCAGGCGCCGCTCGAAGTGGTGCACGAGGTGGCCGCGCAGGGTCGCCTGCCGGTACCGATGTTCTGCGCCGGCGGGATCGCCACCCCTGCCGACGCGGCGCTGATGATGCAGCTCGGCGCCGAGGGCAACTTCGTTGGTTCGGGAATCTTCAAGAGTGCTGATCCGGAGCGCCGCGCCCGCGCGATCGTTGAGGCGACCACGCACTTCAACGACCCGGAGCGGGTCGCTGCGGCGTCGATCGGCCTCGGCGAGGCGATGCCCGGGCTGGAGATCGCGGAGCTGGCCGCGGCCGACGCGCTCCTGCAGGATCGCGGTGCCTGAGCTGCGCATCGGCGTCCTCGCGATTCAGGGCGGCTTCGAAGCTCATCTTGCGATGCTGCGCGGCCTCGGGGCCAAGACGAGCGAGGTCCGCACTCCCGGCGATCTGAAAGGCCTTGACGGATTGGTGATCCCCGGCGGTGAGAGCACGACGATCGTCAAGGGGATCGAGTCGGCTGGACTGGAGGGCGCGATCAGGGCCCACCACGAAAAGGGAAGACCGGTCTTCGGCACCTGCGCTGGAATGATCGTCTGCGACGACGCCCATCTGGGCCTGATCGACGCGACTGCGCGGCGCAACGCCTTCGGCCGCCAGCTGCAGAGCTTCGAGGCGGATGTCGCGGTGGAGGGGCTCGGCGAGGAGCCCCTGCGGGCGGTGTTCATCCGCGCCCCGTGGGTCGAGCGCCACGGCGCCGGGGTCGAGGTGCTTGCCTCCTACGACGGCCACCCGGTGGCGATCCGCGCCGGAAGCGTGCTCGCTTGCGCCTTTCACCCCGAGCTGAGCGGAGACCCCAGACTGCACGCCCTGTTCATGGCAATGACTACCGGGGTGCGGGAGCGCGCCCGCGAGGAGGCGCAGACGTGAGAGACCCGAGAGCGGAGCGGCTGGCGAAGATCCTGGTCGGCTACTCGACCGAGGTGAAGGAGGGCGAGATCGTCTCGATCGACGGCGACAGCGCCGCGGAACCGCTGCTGTTGGCGGTCTACGAGGAGGTGCTGAAGGCGGGCGCTCACCCGATCCTCAACGTCTCCCTCGACGGCCAGGCCGCCCTCTATTACAAGCACGCCGGCGACGCTCAGCTCGACTGGATATCGCCGGTCTCCGAGTGGCTGCTCGACAACGTCGATGTTCGCATCGCGATCGGCGCCAGCAGCAACACGCGCGAACTGTCCGGAGTGCCGCCGCAGCGGCAGACCCGCCGGCAGACCGCCACGGGCGAGCTGCTGGGCCGGGCGATGGAGCGCAGCGCTAAGGGCGAGTTCCGCTGGTGCTACACGCTCTTCCCAACCAACGCCTACGCGGCGGAGGCGGAGATGAGCTTGGCCGATTACGAGGACTTCTACTACGGCGCCTGCCTCGCCGACGACGGCGATCCGCTGACGGCCTGGGAGCGCGCTTCGGCGGAGACCAAGCGGTTGGCGGAGTGGATCGAGGGCCACGAGCAGGTGCGGGTCGTGGCACCCGGGACCGACATCGTGCTGGGGATCGGCGGTCGCAAGTTCATCCCCTGCGACGGGCGCCACAACATGCCCGACGGCGAGTTCTTCACCGGCCCGATCGAGGACTCGGTCGAAGGCGAGGTGAGCTTTCACCTGCCGGCGACGATTGGCGGCCGCGAGGTGGCCGGGGTGCGGCTGCGCTTCGAGGCGGGAAAGGTCGTCGAGGCCAGCGCCGAGCGCGGCGAGGAGTTCCTGATCGAGCTGCTGGACACCGATGCCGGAGCCCGCCGGTTGGGGGAGCTCGGAATCGGCACCAATTACGCCATCGACCGCGGCACCCGCGAGGTCTTGCTCGACGAGAAGCTCGGTGGCACCGTCCACATGGCCGTCGGGCGCAGCTATCCGGAGTCCGGCGGCGTCAACGAGTCCGCCGTCCACACCGACTTGGTCTGCGACCTGCGCCTCGGCGGCAAGATCGAAGTCGACGGCACCGTGATGCAGGAAGACGGGAAGTTCGTCGTCTGACTACTGGCTAGGTGTTGGGCAGTGGGGAGCCGGCGAGGAGGAAGAACCAGCCGATGAAGGCCAGGCCGGCCAGCAGCACCGAGCCCATCAACACCGCCTCGACCACGGTCGTGCTGCCGGCGCTGACGCGGGAATCGCTCATGCTTTTCAGCCAGCTGGGCCGCATCGGCGTTAGCCGGTTGGTGCCGGTGACCCGCACGTAGAAGACGTTGAGGCGACCGATCAGCCAGGAGTCGAGCACGATCGTGACGATGATTCCAATTGCGACGACGGCGTAGGGCCCGCCGGCCGGAAATTGGCTCGTGGCGACCTTCGAGCCGATGTAGATCCAGCCCAGTGGGATAGCCGTCCAGAGGGCCAAGGCTGCTAGCAGCATCACGATGAAAATGCCACTCGCGGCCAGCCCCCGGAGCGGGCTCGATCCATGCGGGTGGGTGACCGTCTCAGAGTGCATCGCCTTGCTCATAGAATGGCAAAACGATGTCCGGGCACTCGAAGTGGTCCTCGATCAAACACAAGAAGGGCGCCGCCGACGCAAAACGCGGCAAGCTCTTCACCAAGCTGGCGCGGGCGATCACGGTCGCCGCCCGCGACGGCGGTGGCGACCCCGACGGCAATCCGGCGCTGGCGACGGCGATCCAGAAGGCACGGGATGCCTCGATGCCCAAGGACAACATCCAGCGGGCGATCGATCGGGGCACCGGCGCAGGTGCCGACGCTGATGCGATCGAGCAGATCGTCTTCGAGGGCTACGGGCCGGGCGGCGCCGCGGTCCTGGTCGAGGCGCTGACCGACAACCGCAACCGCACCAGCGCTGACGTGCGCTTCGCCTTCAACAAGCACAACGGCAGCCTGGGTGAGCCGGGATCGGTCGCCTGGATCTTCGAGAAACGGGGCGTGCTGGTGGTCGATGGTGCCCGCTATGGCGAGGACGACCTGATCGCGGCGATCGATGCCGGCGCTGAGGACGTGCGCGAGGAGGACAATCTACTGCGGGTGATTTGCGAGCCGGCCAGCCTCAGCGCCGTCCGTGAGGTGCTGGAGGCGGGTGGGGTCGATGTCCAGTCGACGGAGCTCGCGATGGAGCCCAAAAGCACGGTCGAGATCAAAGGCAACGATGCCAAGGCGTTGCTGGGGCTGATCGAGACGTTGGAAGAGCACGACGATGTCAACGAGGTCCATGCAAACTTTGACATCCCCGACGAGGTCTTGCAGCAGCTCGCCGCCTGAGGGAGGCATCCGAGTCGCTGTCCAGAATCACTCCGTATGGAAGTCGTAATGGGGATCGACCCCGGGGCTGCAAATCTTGGCTTCGGCATCGTTCGGGTCGAGGGCAGCCGCATGGTCGCGCTCGACGGCGGCGTCGTCGAAACCACGGCCGAGCTGCCGATGGAGCGTCGCCTGGAGCGGATCCACGGCTCTCTAGCCGAGTTGATCGCCTGGCATGAGCCCAAGGCGATGGCGATCGAGGATGTCTTCTTCGGTAAGAACGTTCGAACGGCAATGGCCGTCGGCCAGGCCAGTGGGGTCGCGATGCTCGCCGCTGCACAGGCCGACGTCAGCTGCTTCGCCTATACCCCACAGGCGATCAAGATGGCCGTCTGCGGTAGTGGCGCTGCCGACAAGAGGCAGGTCCAGCGAATGGTCGGGACCCTGCTTGGCTTGCCCGAGCTGCCTACCCCTGACCATGCCGCCGATGCCCTGGCGGTGGCGATCTGTCACGGCGGCGGCGCCGGTCGCCGCCAGGCAGCCGAGCTGGCCGAGGCTGGCGCCGGCGGGTGGGCGGGCGGATGATCGCTGCTGTTCGCGGTGAGGTGATGGTGCGGCGTCCCGATCACGTAGTGATCGACGCCGGTGGGGTGGGCTACCGGCTCACGGTCTCGGCCGAGACGCTAAAAGCGGTGCCCGCCACCGGTCGCGAGGCATTCCTTCACGCTGAGCTGGTCGCGCGCGAGGACTCCCTTGCCCTGTTCGGCTTTGCCTCAGAGGAGGAGCGGGACCTCTTCGGCCAGCTGGTCTCGGTCAGCGGAGTCGGCCCCAAAGTTGCGATCGCAGTGCTTTCAGGCGGCCCGGCGCGCGAATTGCTGCGGGCGATCGCCACCGGCGACGCGAAGCGCTTCCAGGCTGTACCGGGGATCGGTAAGCGAACGGCGGAGCGGATCATCGTCGAGCTGCGTGAGAGGGTCGCGGGCGCGCTGGAGGAAGAGGTGGCGCTGAGCGGCGCTGGTGAGGATGACCCGCGCTCCCTCGCCCGCGACGGACTCGTCAATCTCGGCTACGCCCCATTGGAAGCAGAGCGACTGCTGGATGGGATCGATGGTGGCGACGCCCAGGAGCTGCTGGCGACGGCGCTGCGCAAAGCCGGAGGGGGGAAGAAAGCGGCATGAGCGAGAAGCGAATCCGCACCCCCGGCGTCGAGGATGAGCCTGAGGTCCGCATCCATGACGCCCGGGCCGACATTCCCGACGAGGACCTAGACCGCTCCCTGCGGCCGCCAAGCCTCTCCGACTTCGTCAACCAGGTACAGGTAACCGAGCAGCTCAGCATCTTCATCGAGGCGGCGCGGCGGCGCGGCGAGCCGCTCGACCACGTTCTACTCGCCGGCCCCCCCGGGCTCGGTAAGACCTCGCTCGCGCACATCGTCGCCGCCGAGATGGAAGTGCCGCTGGTTCAGACCGCCGGCCCGGCGCTGGAGCGCAAGGCCGACGTCGCCTCCTTCCTCACCGCGCTGGAGCCGGGCAGCGTCTTCTTCATCGACGAGATTCACCGGCTCGGTCGCGCGGTAGAGGAGACTCTCTACCCGGCGATGGAGGATGGTGAGCTGCCCGTCGTGCTCGGCCAGGGTGCTGGTGCCCGCACCGTGACGCTGCCACTGCCGCCGTTCACGTTGGTCGGTGCGACCACGCGGGCGGGGCTGCTGACGACGCCACTGCGGGATCGCTTCGGCGTTTGCCACCGACTCGAGCACTACGGCCCCGAGCATCTGGCCCAGATCGTCGAGCGCTCCGCGGGCATCCTCGAGGTCGAGATCGACGCCGAGGGGGCATGGACGATCGCGTCGCGCTCGCGAGGCACTCCCCGGGTTGCCAACCGATTGCTGAAGCGGGTACGCGACTTCGCCCAGGTAAAGGGCAGCGGCAAGGTCGACGCCGAGGTGGCCGCTGCCGGATTGGCAATGCTCGAGGTCGATGCCGGCGGCCTTGATCGCAGCGACCGCAACCTGCTTGATGTCGTCGCGACCAAGTTCGCGGGTGGCCCGGTTGGGCTCTCGACGCTGGCCGTCGCGATCGGTGAGGAGCAGGACACGATCGAGGATGTGCTCGAGCCTTACTTGCTCCAGCAGGGGATGCTGAAGCGCACTCCACGCGGCCGCGTGTTGACCGAGCGGGCCTATGAGCACCTCGGGATCCCCAGCCCCGAAAGACCGAAAAGCCTCTTCTAAGTAACCTGAGTGGGGGATGCCTTTCTTCATCTGCCCCAACTGCGGGAACAGGGAGCTGAGCGCCGACCGGACAGCCGGTTTCAGCACCCGCCCAAAGGGCTGCTCCAAATGCGGTTTTGGCTTCGTCTTTGAGCTGCTCGACGATTACTACCCGGCTCCGAACGCGGCCTTCTTTGTCTGCGACCGGCAGGCACGGGTGATCGACGCTGGGCGCGGTAGCTTCGAGCTGACCGGGCTTACCGACGAGGACGTGATCGGTCGCCCCGTGCAGGAGGTGCTCGGCTTGCAGTGGATCCAGGCGGGGGAGGGTGGCCAGGGTGTCGCGGTCGCCGATCCGATCGAGACTTCGCTCGAGTGGGGCGTGCGCTCGCTCGGCAAGCGGGTGGCGGTCCATGCCGAGGGGGATCTGCCGGCCAAGGCAGTGGCAGACGTCTTCCCGGCCTATGACGACGACGGCGGGCTCCTGCTCGTCCTCACCCCAAGGTAGGTAATGAACCGCCGCCGCAATGGCCTGATCCTCGGGCTCGTTCTCGCCCTGCTTGTCGTGTCGCTGCTCGTGATCATCCCGGGCACGCCGCTGTCCAAGGACACGAAGCTCGGCCTCGACCTCGAGGGAGGCGTCGAGCTCGTCTACGAG
>DATNGU010000396.1:0-14331 GCA_035605775.1 Solirubrobacterales bacterium
GACCCCGAAAGGCTCCCCTTGGCAATCGCAGTCGCCACCTTCCTGATCGCCTTGGCGATCATCGCCAGCGAGAAGCTTCACCGCACCAACGTCGCCCTGCTCGGCGCCGCGATTGTCGTCCTCTTTGTCGGCGACTTCTCCCAGGAGCAGGCGATCGAGTCGGTCGACTTCAACACGATCGGCCTCTTGGTCGGGATGATGATCCTCGTCTACCTGACCCAGCAGACCGGGGTCTACGACTACGTCGCGATCCGCGCCGGGCAGATCTCCGGCGGGCGCTCCTTCGCGGTGATGATGAGCCTCGCCGCGATCACGGCGATCCTCTCCGCCTTCCTCGACAACCTGACGACGATCCTGCTGATCGCGCCGATCACCTTCCTGCTCGCCGACGCGCTCGACGTCGATGCCGTGCCGCTACTGATCATCGAGGTGATCGCCTCCAACATCGGCGGCACCGCGACCCTGATCGGCGACCCGCCCAACATCATCATCGCCGGGGCCACCGGCCTCAGCTTCAACGCCTTCATCGTCAATCTCGCCCCGATCGTGATCGTCACCTTCGCGGTCGTGATGCCGCTGCTCTACCTCGTCTTCCGCCGCCGCCTCCAGGTCGACGAGAAGAACCGGGCGGCGGTGATGGGACTCAATGCGGCCGCATCGATTCGCGACGCGGCCGAGCTGCGCCGCACCGGCCCGGTGCTGGTGCTGACGATCCTCGCCTTCTTCGCCCACCAGGCGCTTCACGTCGAGCCCGCCACCGTCGCCCTGGCCGGCGCTTCGATCGGGCTGCTGGTAACCAGGGTCGACCTCGACAAAGCGCTCTCGGGCATCGAGTGGACGACGCTCTTCTTCTTCATCGGCCTCTTCGTGATGGTCGGGGCGCTGGAGGAGACCGGGGCGATCGGCCACATCGCCGACGCGGTCAAGGACCTGACCGGCGGCGAGCGCTCAGCGGAGCTGCTGGGGATCGTCTGGGTCGCGGCGCTCGGCTCGGCGGTGGTCGACAACATCCCCTTCACCACGGCGATGATCCCCGTCGTCAAGGAACTGCAGGAGTCGGCCGGCGCAACCGGCGACGACGCCTACTGGTGGTCGCTGGCCCTCGGTGCCTGCTTCGGCGGCAACGCGACGATGATCGCCGCCGCCGCCAACGTCGCCGCCGCCGGGCTCGCCGAGCGCGCCGGCACTCCGATTGGCTTCATGACCTTCCTTCGGGTCGGCCTCCCGGTTACGTTCATCTCGATCGTCATGGCCTCCGGATACATCGCCATCCGCTACATCGCGCTCTAAGGAGAGACCCAATGCCCGACTCGATAGCCAACGAGATCCTGCGAGAGATAGAGCCACTGAGAGCCGATGAGCTGATCGGCCCGGCGGCCCGCCGTGTGATCGACGCCGGCCTGCCCGGCCTGCCGGCTGTCGAGGAGGGCGGCCGCTTCGCCGGGATCTTCGGCGAACGCGAGTTCATGGCAGCCCTCTTTCCCGGCTACGTCGGCGAGCTGGCTTCGGCGGCGATGGTCTCGCGCTCGGTCGACGAGACGATCGAGCGCCGCAGCGACTGCGCGCTGCAGCCGATTCGCCGCTACCTGACTACCGACCACGTCCTCGTCGAGGACGACTACTCTGACACCCAGCTGGCCGAGCTCTTCCTCCACCACCGCGTCCTGATCGTCCCGATCGCGACCAAGGGCAGGGTCCATGGGGTGATCACGCGCCATGCTTTCTTTTGCTCGCTTGTCGAGCGTTTCGGCGAGATCGCCGAGGACCGATCCGGCTAGCTGGCGGGCAAAGCGAAGCGGGCCGGGTGCCCGACTCGCCGGGGGCGCTCCAGATCCGGCCGCCGTGGGTCTCGACGATGGCGCGGGAGATCGCCAGCGGGTTGTCCAGCGCTCCCGCGTCACCGGATGTGGGGCCTGCCCGTTAGTCCCGGTCGAGTTCTTCGACCAGCGTCTTGACCCGCTCCTCGATCTCATCGCGGGTCGCACGGACCGTCTCGACCGGCTGGCCCTTCGGGTCCGGCAGGTCCCAGTCGACGTAGCGGACGCCGGGCACGTAGGGGCACTTGTCGCCGCAGCCCATCGTCACGACCACATCGGCCCATTCGGCGTCCTCGGTGGAGAGCAGCTTGGGCTTGCGGTCGGCCAGGTCGATTTCGAGCTCGTTCATCACCTCCACGACCTCGGGGTGGACGCGCTGGCCGGGCGTCGTGCCCGCCGAGCGGCCCTCGTGGCGGCCCTCGGCCGCGCGCTCGAAAAGCGCCTGGCTCATCTGCGAGCGGCCGGCGTTGTGGAGGCAGACGAAAAGAGCGTTTGCCATCGTCGCCTCAGCTCGGCTTGCGGGCTCGGACGATCGCCGAGCCGGCGCGGTCGTGGACCCGGTGGGTCTCGGTGATCTCGACATCCACCAGGCCGGCGTCGAGCAGCGCCCGCTCGAACTCGCGCCGCGTCAGCGCGCCGGCAATGCAGCCGGTCCACTGCGCCATGTCGGCCCGCGTCGCCTCGTCCATGTCCTCGTCGGCGATCACGTCGGAGACGGCGAAGCGCCCACCGGGTTTAAGAACCCGCGCCGCCTCGGCCAGCACGCGCGGCTTGTCGCCGGAGAGGTTGATGACGCAGTTGGAGATCACCACGTCGACCGATTCGGCGGGGAGGGGGATCGCCTCGATCTCCCCGCGCAGCCACTCGACGTTTTCGACCCCTGCCTTGCGCTGGTTCTCGCGAGCCAGCGCCAGCATCTCGCCGGTCATGTCGAGCCCGTATGCCTTGCCGGTCGGGCCGACCCGCCTGGCCGAGAGCAGTACGTCGATCCCGCCACCCGAGCCGAGGTCGAGCACGGTTTCCCCGGGGCCCAGCTCAGCGACGGCGGTCGGGTTGCCGCAGCCGAGGGAGGCCATCGTCGCCGTGTCGGGAAGCTCGCCCCGCTCGCCCTCGTCGTAGAGGCCGGCGCCGAAGACCTGGGCTTCCTGGTCGCTGAGCACAGCGCCGGTCCCGCAGCACGAGGCGCTGTCCGCGGCGGTGACGCTCTCGGCGGCTGCGGCGTAGCGGGAGCGGACCGCCTCGCGGATGTCCTCGTCCTCGCCCTGTCCGGCCGAGCAGCCGCAGCTCGAGGATTCGGGCTCGCAGCAGTCGGCCTTGTCGGTGGGCTCGCAGCAGTTGGCCTGTTGCTCGGGAGCGCAGCAGGTTGAGGTCGCAGCGTCGTCGCTGGACTGGGTTAGCTCAGCCATGCGGAGAACTCCTCCAGGGACTCGGGGATTACGTAGTAGTAGGCCCACAGACCTCGCCGCTCGGAGCCGACGATGCCGGCTTCGCGCAGCTTCTTGAGGTGATGGGAGACGGTGGGCTGGGAGAGGTCGAAGAGGGGGACCAGCTCGCAGACGCAGACCTTGCCCGCGTGCTTTCGCAGCACGTCGACTAGCTGGAGGCGGATCGGGTCGCCGAGTGCCTTGGCGATGGTCGCGATGCGCTCGGCCTGCTCGCGCTCCACGTCGGGGTAGACGACCGGCTCGCAGCACGGCTCGCCAGCGGCGCGCTTGGTCTTCGGGGCCAGCTCCAGATCGACAGTCATCTATTTATATATATATATATATATATCTATTGAACTTACATCTGTCAATACATAGGATCGCCGCCGATGAGCGTCCCGTTGCCTCGCCGCCTCTTTGCCGAGTTCCTCGGCTCCGCGTTCCTTGCCGCCACGGTGGTCGGCTCGGGGATCGCGGCCGCCCAGCTCTCGCCGGGCGACACCGGCCTACAGCTCCTCGAGAACGCGGCGGCGACGGCGGCAGGACTATTCACCTTCATCCTCATGTTCGGGCCGGTCTCCGGCGCCCACTTCAACCCGGTCGTCTCTCTGGTCGACGCCGCCTTCGGTGGGCTGCGCTGGCGCCACGCCTTCGCCTACATCCCGGCCCAGGTCGCCGGCTGCATCGCCGGGGCGATCGCCGCCAATCTGATGTTCGATCTCTCGGCGGTGAGCATCGCCACCACCCACCGCGCCTCGGGCTCGCACCTGTTCGCCGAGGTGATCGCCACGCTCGGCCTGCTCTTGGTGATCTTCTCCCTGGCGCGGAGCGGACGCGGCAGCCTGGCGCCGGCCGCGGTCGGCGCTTACATCGGCTCGGCCTACTTCTTCACCAGCTCGACCAGCTTCGCCAATCCGGCGATCGACGTCGGCCGCATGTTCTCCGACACCTTTGCCGGAATCGCCCCGGCCTCGGTCCCGTCCTTCATCGTCGTGCAGCTGCTGGGTGGGGTGGTTGGGATCGCCGTGCTCCGGGCGCTTTATCCTGATCTCACCCCGGACGAGGCTGCGGAGGTGATGCTGCCGCAGACCGAGGTGCTCGAGGAACACGCCGGCAGGTAAGGAGGAGCTATGAAGATCAAGGTGCGACGTCCTTCGCCAGCAATGGCCGTTGCGCTGCTGGCTCTCTTTCTTGCGGTTGGCGGCAACGTCGTCGCCTACGGGTTGGGCCGGAACTCAGTCCACTCCCGTGACATCGCGCCCGGAGCTGTGAGGGCGAATGACCTCGGCAAGCTCGAGTTTCGGAAGTCAGGCCCGATCCCCGATCGGGACACCGTGGCCCATGACGGCATCTACGCCGAGGCTGGCGGACGCGCGAAATGCAAGCGAGGTGAGCAGCTAATCACCGGCGGCTCGTCGGCGATTGCAGGGGAAGCCGCCACTCCGTACATGCGGATCGTGGACCAGGGGCCAGTGCCAGCCGAAGGAGCCTGGCAGGTGAGGTGGGCTTCTGACATGGGTGGAGCGGCAGGCAAAGAATTCGTTGTCGTCGCCCTCTGCCTGGTCCGGTAGCCGAAGGTCGAACTTCTGCCCTCCGCGCAGGAGGATCATCGCTGCTTAAAACCTCCGGATTAAAGAGCCCTAAAAGTGGGTAAGTCCTTCTTCTGGTAGGCGGAGCCACGCAGCCAGCCGGGCTCCACAGCTCGTCGGAGGGTAGCGTGAGAACCAAAGCGCCAGCGAGAGGGGGGACCACTTTCTCGCCTCGGTGCTCTGTTGTACAGATGCCCTCTCATCGTTCTTCGACGGTCGCCGCGAACGGCGCGGAAAACTCGCTTCAGGACTTTGTGCGAGGCGAGCGGGGCCGCGCGCTTCGAGCGCAGCTCACCACCTGGCACAGGGATTGCTCAGCAGACGAGATCGAGGACGCGATCCAGACTGCCTGCGAGCGTTTCTTGGGGCAGGCTGAGGGGATCTCGGCCCCGGGGCAGGTCTACTCGTGGATTCGCACTACCGCCCACCGCCTTCTCAATCGCGATACCGATCGTCACATCCATGAGTTTCAGATCGGGGTCAGTGGGGTTCGCCTGGAAGGCATCCCGGCCGAGGATGATGGCCCCGAAGAAGAGCTGGTCTCCAGCGAGGACGACGCCGACCTTACGGAGCTAGTGGAGGAGGTCTACTCCTCGCTTCCCGACCGCGGGCGCGAGATCCTCTCGCTCTACGGCGCCGGCTACAAGCGCCCGCAGATCGCCGAGCGCCTCGGCCTCAGTGAGCGCGTCGTCAAGCGGGAGCTGCTCGAGGTCATGGACGCGGCTCGCTCTGCCGTCGCCCGCCTCGCCGGTGGTGGCTGCCGCCACGGCGAGCCGCTGGTGCTGCGCTCGGTCTGCGGGCTCGCAACCGCGGCGGAGGACGCTCATGCCCGCGAGCACCTGGCCCGCTGTGGGCGCTGCGAGATCTTCAGCGAGCGGTTGATCGCCTGGCGGGAGAAGGCCGGCGCGATGCTGCCGATCCCCGCCGCCGAAGGTGCCAGCCCCGGACTCGTAGAGCGCGTCCTTCACAAGTCCGCGGAGAGCCTGTCTTCGATCAAGCAGCACATCATTGACGGCGGCGCCCAGGCAAAGCAGCAGGTCGCCGCTTACCGCGCTGTCGATCCGACCCCTCTCGCGGTCGCCCGTCCCGGCACCGTCGCCACCGCGGTCGCCACTTGCATCCTCGCGATTGGCGGCGGCGCGACCTATTGCGTCCAGCAAGGGGTCAATCCACTCGGCGCCGCCCGCGGGCTGATCGCAAGCTCTCCCGAAAGCGAGCCCGAACCGCCGGCTCCGTCACCGGAACCCGAATCGACCGGGCCGACCTACACGCCGGTTGAACCGACGGAAACTGAAGAAGCGCCCACCCCGGAACCGACGCCGACGTCTGAACAGGCACCTGACCCGAAGCCGAAGGCCGAGCCGCCGCCGCCCGAGGACAGCTTCGAGCCCGTCTCGCCGGCATATGCGTCGAGCGAAAGCGGAACGGAAGAAACCTATGAAGCGCCGGAAGCGGCGCCAGTCGAAAGCACGCAGTCGGCACCGGCACCTGCCCAGCCCGGTCCGCAGTTTGGAGGCCCATGATGCAATCCGCTCTACACCCCGATCTCCGCCCCGCCCGTGTCTCCGCGTTCGTCGCCATCGTCGCCGCGATCGTGCTCAGCGTCGGGTTCGCGGCACCCCGCCCGGCGAGCGCTGGCGAATACACGATCTCCATCTGCCAGGCCGATGAAGCGGGTTATGTCAGCTCAGCCTTCGAACAGTTCGCCACTCGTGGAATGAAGTGGCGGCGGGCGTGTGATCCTCGGGGAGAAGGGCTCCGCGGTCTCATCTCCGCGAACGTCCCTCGTGCTGGTCGAGTGGAGAAAGGGGCGCAGTCCGGGTTCATCCTCAATGCTCCAACGGGAACCAGCTTCTCCCGCTTCCGCTGGTCGGGCGAGGCGCGCCGCCGCGACTGCCGGTATGCCCTCCAGCTCTATGCGGACAATCCCGGCGGCTCGGCGATCTCGATGAAGAACGTGCGAGCCAATCGGGGATGCCCCCGCCCCGGTATGGCGCAGGCGTCCGGGGCGCCGTTTCCGCGTGCCTATGACCTCGGCGGCGCGACGCGGATCGTCCAGCGCGTCGTCTGCGTCGGAAGCGCCAAACACCAATTCTGTTCGGCACCAGGACGCAACTACATCCGAACCTTCTCCGCGGAAGCAACGGTGACTGACGGCAGCGCTCCCGCAGTTGGGGTGGTCCCGAACTTGCCGCTCTCACGTGGGGAGTGGGTGAGAGGAAAACAGAGCTTCGACTACGACGCCTCCGACAACGTCGGCGTCAAGAACGTGACCGCGCTCATCAGTGGGGAATCGCGCGGGAGCGAACAGCGCGATTGCGACTACTCGCAGCGAGTTCCGTGCATCAGTGGACCGGGCCGGATCGCAATCAACACCGCGGAGGCGCCTGAAGGCTCCCAGTCGCTTTCCGTCGTTGCCGAAGACGCAGCGGGCAACCGCGCGGAGTCAGGTGCCGTAACGGTGCGGATCGACAACGCCGCTCCCGGTGCCGTGCCGGTCGGGATCGGCGGCGGCGAGACCTGGCGCAATGCCAACGACTTCGATGTCGCCTGGGCCAATCCCAGCGAAGGCGATCGGGCTCCGATCACCGCCGCTCATTTCCGCCTCTGTCGCGTGGGCGGGAACGAGTGCGTCAACGGAGACCGCGCCGGAGCCGGGATCGCTGCGATCGACAACCTCGCCGTTCCATCGCCCGGCGATTGGGAGCTGCGCCTCTGGCGGGAGGACGCCGCTGGCAACCAGCAGGCGGATAACGCCTCCCAGCCGATTCGCCTTCGCTTCGACCCTGAGCCGCCGCAGCTCGGCTTCGAGAACCCCAGCGTCGAGGACCCCACCCACATCTCCGTCCTCGTCACCGACCGGATCTCCGGCCTTGCCGGAGGCGGGATCGAGATCAGCCGCGCCGGGTCGGGGAGCTGGCAGGTGCTACCGACCACCCAGGAGGGCGATCACCTCGTAACTCGCATCGACGACGCCTCCCTGCCTCCCGGCGACTACGACTTGCGAGCCACGGCGCACGACCAGGCGAACAACCTGGCCGGCACCGATCGCCGTCTCGACGGTCAGCCGATGCGGCTGACGCTGCCGCTGCGGGTCGCGACCGCGATGAAGGCCGGCGTGGTCGAGAAGCGCAGCGTCACTCGGAAGGGGAAGAAGGGCAAGGTGCGCCGGACCGTCCTCGAGCCGCGCACCACGGTGTCGTTCGGGAGCAAAGTGAATCTCGGCGGTCTCCTCGTCAACCGGGCCGGGCACCCGCTGACCGACGCGAAGGTCCTCGTCTACTCGCGCCCGAAGGAAGGGACCGAGCAGCTCGTCGGGACCGTGACGACCGACTCCAACGGCCGCTTCACCTACACGGTCGAGGCGCGCGCCTCGCACAGCTTCCGCTTCGCCTATTCGGGCACGGCGACGATCCTGCCGGTCGAGGACATCGCGACCCTGCTGGTCAAGGGGACCTCGACCTTCATGGTGAAGCCGAAGCGGGTGCAGAACGGGGATTCCGTCACCTTCGGCGGGCGTGTGAAAGGGCGCCCGCTCCCCGAGGCGGGGAAGCTGTTGGAGCTGCAGGTCCGGTTCACGTCGGGATGGCAGACGTTCCGCACGATCCACACGGAGACGGACGGCACTTGGCAGATTCCCTACCTCTTCGATCGCAACTGCGGCGAGCAGGAGTTCGACTTTCGGGCTCACCTCGCCGCTGAGGCCGGCTGGCCGCTGGAGGACGGCAACAGCCGGACGTTGACTGTCCGAGTGAAAGGGCGGCCATGCTAGGTGGAACAGGTCAAAACCCAAAGTCGAGGAGACCTAAATGAGAGCGCTGCTTGACCGACTCACCTACGCCAACGTCGTCGCGACCCTGGCGCTGTTCATCGCCGTGGGAACCGGCGGCGCCTACGCCGTCTCGAAGATCGACGGCTCCGACATTCGGAACCGCAGCCTGACCGGCAAGGAGTTCAAAGCGAACTCGCTCGGCGGCAAGGTGATCCGAGAGTCGAGCCTGCGCCCGGTCCCCCGCGCGCAGAACTCCGCCCGGCTCGAAGGCCAGCCCGCCTCTCGCTTCCTCGACAGCTGCCCGCAGGCGTTCGCTCCCACGATCCCGGTTGGGGACGTGTGCGTTGAGACCCAGGCACGCCCGCCTCGGTCGTATGGAAGCGCCGTGTTCTCCTGCGCCCTGACCGACAATCGAGAACGGGCCGGGCGGCGCCTTCCCACCCACCAGGAGCTGATGGCGGCGCTGGCGCAGCCGCAGATCCAGCTCGCGCCAGGCGGGGAGCTGACCAGCGAGGTCTACCCGTCAGGCAGCAAACCCGGCGCGGTCGACGTCCTCTACGTCACCGAAGAAAACGGCAACGTCGGCATCACCGAAGACGTAGGAGGCGACAAGAGCTACCGCTGCGTCGCCGACCCCATGAACTGAAAGCAACAGCCTCGACAACGAGGAGGAGCCCGATGACAAACATCACCCAGCACCTGACGTCCGTCTCCCTCGACTCGCGATCGGGGTCTCCTCCTGGCCGGCGCCTTCTCTCCCTAACGCTGGTCGTGATGCTCGTCTTCGGCAGCGTCTTCCCCGGCTTCGCCCTGGCGGGCGAGAGCGACAGCGAAGGCGAGGGGACGGTGCCGCCGGTGGAAGTGCCGGTCGATCCGGGCTTCGATCCCGGCGGCGAAGAAGAAGCGCTCGAAGAAGCCCCGGCAGCGGGTGGTGACGAAGAAACCGGCGCGGTCGAAGTCGAAGCCGAAGTGGACGTGGAAGCGCCTCCAGCCGGTGAAGTCACCAGCGCCGCAACCGAGGCGCCGCCGGAAGAAACGGCGTCGTCGCCCGGCTCCCCGGAGCCCGCCGCCCCGGCACTCGAACCCGAGTCCGTGCAGCAGCAGGCGCCGGAGGCGAAGACCTCCGAGCCGGTCGCCAATCAGTCGATCGTCGCGCCGAAGCAGAAGCCCACCGAGGAGCAGGCGGCTTCCTCGGGCGCGACCGCTGGCGAAGCCGCCCCGGCGAGCGAACCGTCCGAGGAAGACGCGCCGTCGGCCCCGGCGCCCCAGCCCGCCGCGACGCCTCCGGCCGACCACGGTCGCCACATCGGTGGGAAGGACTCCTACGTCGTGCGATCGGGCGACTGCCTCTGGCACATCGCCGCCGCCCTGCTTCCGGGTGGTGCCAACGACGCGGAGATAGCCGGCGAGGTCGCGCGCCTCTGGGCTCTGAACGAAGACAGCATCGGCACCGGCGATCCCAGCCTGATCTACGCCGGGACCACGCTCCGCCTGCGCTAAAGGCGAACTCCTCGCTTCCCCGGCGATGGCACCCCAGCCCCCAGCGGGCCGGGGTGCTTTCTGCTGCGTTTTCGGCAGGCGTCGAGCTAGTCACATTCGGGCATCGGCAGCGCTCACACATCCAGGGGTCCACTTTGTTACCTCGGTGCTCTGTTGTTCAGAGGACCAATGAGTAACGGTGTAGACAACGCAACCAACGGGACGGGGCAGGCCCCGGCTTCCCGCCAACCGCTCTCGCCGGAGGCGATCGAGTCGGTGTCTGCCTGGCTGCGCGTGATCGCGGACCCGACCCGGATTCGCCTGATGGAGATCCTCAACGCCGGCAGCAGCAGCGTGCAGGGCTTGGCCTGCCAGCTCGGAACCTCGCGCCCGAACGTCTCCAAGCACCTCGGTGTCCTTCGCCAGGCTGGCATCGTGCGCCGCCGCAAGGTGGGCAGCCACGCTCTCTACGAGCTGGTCGACTGGTCCGGCTGGTGGATGGTCGAGCAGGCGAGCACGACTGTTACCCCCGCCGAGGCCGGCGTCCCCGACGCGCCGCCCGTAACTGCGCAACCACACAGTTACGACCACTTTCACACCTGATCGCTCCGTTGTGGTGAGCCAGTCAAAAGGGCTGGCCTCCAACAACGGAGGTGGTCAGAAGTGGCATTTGGAACTGGTACTAAGCAAGGAGGTGAAAATGGTCGCACCGTAGGCGGAGCACTGCGGGCGGCGGGCCGGGTGGCGCTCTGGGCGCTCGTCGCCCTGCTCCTCATCGAGGGCGTCTCCGGCGTCCTCGCCCCGCCGCCGCAGCAGGGCGCCGCGGTGGATCGCAGCGAGGCGAGCGACCCGGCGACGAGCGCCTTCGCGGTGAGCTTCGCGCGCGTCTATCTCTCGGGCGCCTCTCCACAAGAGCTTTCTCCGCTCCTGGCACCGGGAGTGGATGTGCCGCCCTTCTCAGGCACCGGGATAGGTGTCGAGCAGGCCGAGGTCGCAGGCATCGACGACCTCGGCGCGCGCGAGGCGATCGTCACGGTCGCCTGCGCGCTCGACGACGCCCGCATCCTCTACCTCGCCGTCCCGATCGTCCGCGCGAGCGCGGGCGAGGTGGCGGCCCAGGGGGTGCCGGCGCTCGTCGCCGGAGCGGCGGGGGTCGGGGAGCCTGTCGAGGCGCCCGGCCCTCTCGCCGGTCCTGACGCGAGCGCGATCGCCGACCTCGTTCGGCGCTTCCTGCCGGTCTACCTCTCGGCGCCGAGCGCCCAGGAGCTGTCCTATCTCCTGACTCCCGGCGCCGCGGTCACGCCGCCCGGTGGCGGCCTGGAGGTCACCGACGTACCGAGCGTGAAGCAGCTCGGCAACGGCGAAGGGCCGCGGCGGACCGTGGTCGCCGAAGCGCGGGTGCGGGACTCGCTCAGCGGTTCGAGCTTCGGGCTCGCCTACCGGCTCGAGGTGACCCGCAGCGAAGGCCGCTGGTACGTCGAGCGGGTCGAAGGGGCGCTCTCGTGAGCCGCCGAGCGCGTCTCGCCCTGCTCCTTGCCGGCGTGGCCGTGGCCCTGCTCGTGGAGCCGGCCGCCGCCCTCGCCGCCGGCAATGACGTCGGCCGCAACATCGGCTCGCTGCTGCGCCACTACGCGTCGCAGATCTACGGCGGCGTGCTCGCGATTGTCGGGCTGGTCTTCCTGCTGAACAGGAAGTTCACCGACCTCGCCGTCTTCTTCGTCGCCGCGGTGCTGGTCGGCTGGCTCGTCTTCAGCCCCGATCAGATCGCCGACGCAGCAAGGGCGATCGGGCAGCGGGTGCTGCCGTGACCGAGGGCCGCGAGCCGATCCGCTCCTACCAGCGGATCTTCCGCCCCGAGCGGCGGATCTACCAGATCGAGGGACGGACGCTGCCGGTCCCCGGCGGCATCCCGCTCCGCTGGCTCACCTACGCGACCGCGACGCTGCTGGCGGTCCTCCTCTTCGGCTCGGGCTCCGCCGCGGTGGCCGTGGCCGTAGGGGCGCTCGCCGCCGTCGCCGGCTTTCGGGTCGGCGGACGAACTGCGGCCGCCGTCTCCGCCCTCGGCGCCTTCGCCGCGTCCTGCCTCGCCGGCTGGGCGCTCGGGTTGCTCGACTGGCCGCTCCGCCTCGTCGTGCTGCCGGCGGCGGTCGCGACCCTTGCCACCCAGGCAACGCCCGACGGCCGCCGCGCCGACCGCTTCGCGCTCTCCTGGCTGGCGATCCGCCTCGCGCCCCGGCGGCGCTCGCTGGGCCGGGCGCTCCCCACGACCGACCGACCGCACCTGTTCGGCGGCGAGCTGTGGGTCGCTCCCGACGAGCGCGCTTCGAGGCTGCGGCGGGGGAGGGTCCGCGGCCCGGCGCTGATCTTCTTCTCCACCGCCGTCGAGCTGCGACGCGGCGGCTTCGGCAAGCGCCGCCTGCGAGCCCGCCCGACGGGCGGCGAGGCCCGCGAGCGCCTGGCGCTCGGCACTCGCGAGGTGCTGGAGGTGCGGCCGTGAGTGCTCTCCCGCTGCGCTACGCACGGCGCAACGTCCTGATCGGACCGGGCGGGGAGGCGGCGGCGCTCTATCGCGCCGACACCTCCGCCTATCCGTTCCTGCCGACGAGCGAGAAGTGGGCGCTGCTCTTCCGGCTGGAGCGCTTCGCCCACCTCGCCGGCGCCGACTTCTCGCTGTGGCGGGTCCAGCGCGCCTACCCCGCCGAGCGCTACCCCCACGAGCTGGCCGATCTCCTCGACGCCGAGCACGGCGATCCCGAGCGCTGGCACCGCTACCTGACCGGGCACGAGGCCCGGCTGCGCCAGCTCGGCTCCTACGTTCCCGAGGTCTATGTCGCCGTCTCCCTGGTGGAGGCCGAGGGCGGCCCGAGCGCGCTTCGCTCCTTCGGGCGAGCGCGCCGCCGGGTCGAGGAGCTGGCCGGCGTCGGCGGGCCGCGACCGATTTCCGGCGCTGAGCTGAAGGCGCTGGCCGCAGCCGAGCAGCGCACCTTCGACCGGCTCAGCGGCGCGGTTGCTCTGCATCGCGCCTCCACCCGCGAGCTGCAGTGGCTGCTGCGCCGCGCGGCGTGCCGCGGGGTCGCCGAGCCCGAACTCGAGGACCACTGGCGGCCCGACGCGCTGGTCGTCGTCTCCCCGAACGGGACGAGTGCCTATGAGCCCTTGGAGCACGATCTCTGGCGCTGCGCGAACGCGGCGGCCAGCGAGGACCCGGGCGAGCCGCCCGCGCTCGTGGTCGAGGCTGAAGAGGCAACCTCCCATCAGGCGTTCCTCTGCGCCGGCTCGCTCGCCGAGGAGGCCGAGTTCCCGGGCGCCGCCGAGCTTCTCTTCGCTCCCGCCGAAGACGCCGGCTTCCCGGTCGACGCCGTGCTGCATGCCGAGTGGGTCGGCAACCGCGAAGCGCTCGGGCAGGTGCGGCGGCGCATCCTCGACGTTGAGCACGCCTACCGCGAGCAGCTAGAAGGCGTCAGCGGGCCGGGCCTGCTCGCCGAGGAGGACCGCGAACTCGCCCGCGAGTACGAGGCGATCCTGCAGTCCTCGGCGCACCCGCCGATGCTGCGGGCCTCGATCTCGCTGGCGATCGGCGCCGCAGAGCGAGAGGAGCTGGAGCGGCGGGTGACGACGCTGCGCGAGCGCTTCGGCGACGTCGCCCTGCACCGCCCGCGCGGCCTCCAGCACGCGCTCTTCGCCGACCACCTTCCGCAGCCCGGAGGCGGCACGGTCGGCGACTACGTCCAGCAGATGACGGTGGAGCAGTTCGGGGCGACCGTCCCGCTGGCGAGCACCCAGGTCGGCTCGCCCGACGGCATCTACGTCGGTTACGTCCCTTCGGCCGCGGGGCGGCCCGTCCGCTTCGACCCGACCGAGGCTCCGCGGACGGCCCGCCCGCCCGGCGTGCTGCTCGCCGGCACGCCGGGCAGCGGCAAGACGGTGGGAGGCGAGTCGATCGCCTACGCGGGTGCCGCCCGCGGCTCGCTCGTCGTCACCTTCGACCCCAAGCCCGACCACAACCTGGAGGGCGTCCCCGAGCTGGAGGGCGAGGTCGAGGTGGTCGAGCTCGCCGGGCATCCGAGCAACCAGGGAAAGCTCGACCCGCTCGTAATCGGGTTGCCGGAGCTGCGAGAGGAACTCGCCTCCAGCTACCTGATCGAGCTGCTGCGCGACCCGCCTTCCTCTTGGGAGGTCGCGATCGACCGCGCCGTCCGCGACGCGGTCCGAGCCGGCGAGCAGAGCCTGCTCTACGTGATCGCGCGGCT
>DATNGU010000397.1:0-4909 GCA_035605775.1 Solirubrobacterales bacterium
GAACGCCGATGATCAAGTCCCCACCAGCTCCCTGGCCCGCAACGCCAGCCAGAACTCGATCCGGTCGTGGGCACGGGAGAGGTCGCGGCCGGTCAGCTCTTCGACCTTGCGCATCCGGTAGCGCAGCGTGTGGCGGTGGCAGTAGACCTCGCGGGCGGCGCGCTCCCACTGGCCGTTCTGCTCGATGAAGGCCTCGAGCGAGCGCAGCAGCTCGCCGCCGTACTCCTCGTCCCCGGACTCGATCGGGCCGAGGACGCTGTCGCAGTAGAGCTTCAGCGCTTCGTCGTCCTGGATCGAGAGCAGCAGGGTGAAGGCGCCGAGGTCTCGCCAGGAGGCGACCTCGGGCTCGGCGCCATTGGCGAACGCGGTCGCCTCCAGCGCGCAACGCGCCTCATGGAAGGAGTGGCGCAGCTCCTCCGGCGGCGCCGGGCGGCTGGCCGCGGCGCGAACCGCGCCGCGCTCTTTGATCAGCGCACGCCGCGCTTCGGAGGCGAGGTCGACCGGGTCGCGGTCGGCGGCGTCGACAACGGCGCAGAGCAGCTCCCGGCCGCCGCTGGCGTGGGGGGCCACGACCGCCGGGCAGGCGTCGGCGGCGAGCGCCCGCTCGAGCGCCGGCTCCGCGGCGGAGGGGTCGTCGAGGTCGAAGACGAGGACGGCGGCCTCGTCGCCGATCCCGAACGGCTCGAGCCGGCGCTGCAGCTCCGATGGATCGAGGCGCCCGCCCAGGGCCCCGGCCAGCACGTCACCGGCCAGGCGGCGCTCGGTCTCGCGAGCGACCCTGCGGCGCATCAGCTCGAGCGCGACGACGGCGACCGCTTGCTGCAGGATCAGCCGCTCGAAGTCGCCAAGCCCACCCGAGTCGCGGACGATCACGACCCAAGCCTGCGGCGGGCCGCCGCCGGGGGAGATCACCGGGTGGGCGAGCGCCCGACCAGCGATCGAAGGGTGAGTCGGGACGAAGGGGTGGCCGTCGGCGATATGGGTCAATGCTTCGTCGCGGATCGCCTTGACCGCCTCGGCGGAGAGCTCGCGACGAAAACCGCGCCCGGCCAACCGCTCACCGCGGCTGTTGAGAATCGCCACGGTGCCACCGACCGCAGAAGCGATCGTCGCCACGATCTCCTCCAGCCCACGCTCTTCGAGGACCAGCCGCTCGAGCCGGCGCTGCACCGCAATACCGCGCTGCAGCACCTCGTACTGCTCGTTGACGAGGCGTGCGAAGGCCTTCTCCGTGATCGCGATAAACGGGGTCGAATAGGGAACCTCGAAGAGCGGGAAGTCCCGTTTCTTGGCCTCTTCGACCAGCGCTTTCGGCAGTTTCTTGTGGTTGAAGCCGGTGCCGAAGCCGAGCCCGGCAAGGTTGTGCTCGGCAAGCAGGCGGATATAGGCGCGCTGTTTGGCGGCGCTCTCGAGCGGGATGCCGGTGGTCAGCATCAGCTCTCCGCCAGAGAGCCACGGGGTCGGGTCCTCCAGCTCGGAGATGTGGATCCACCGCACCGGCGCCTCGGCAGCACGCGTTCCGGTCTCGAGGTCGAGGCCGAGTTCGTCAAGCAGGCTCTGGACGGTAAGCATCGAGGCTCCTATCTTCGGACCCGCTCCCAGGCATCGGTCAGCACGCCGCGAAGAACGTCATGGATTTCCTCGAACTGCTCGCTGTCGGAGATCAACGGCGGCGCCAGTTGGATCACCGGATCGCCGCGGTCATCGGCGCGGCAGATCAGACCACGCCGATAGAGCTCGCCGGAGAGGAAGCCGCGCAGCAGGTCCTCGGCCTCGTCGTCGTCGAAGCTCTCCTTCGTCTCCTTGTCCTTGACCAGCTCGATCGCCTGGAAGAAACCGGCACCGCGCACATCGCCGACGATCGGCAGATCGCGCAGGCTCTCCAACATCTGCCTGAACTCGCCCTCCTTGGCGAGCACGTGCCCGCAGAGGTCCTCGCGCTCGAAGATGTCGAGGTTGGCCATCGCGACCGCCGCCGCCACCGGGTGACCGGCGAAGGTGAAGCCGTGAGCAAAGGAGGCGTCACCGTCCAGGAATGGCTCGGCGACCCGATCGGAGGCGATCATCGCGCCCATTGGCGCGTAGGCCGACGTCAGGCCCTTCGCGACGGTGATGAGATCGGGGACGTAGCCGAAGCGTTCGCAACCGAACCAGTGACCGAGGCGGCCCCAGGCGCAGATCACCTCGTCGGAGATCATCAGCACGTCGTAGCGGTCGCAGATCTCGCGAACTCGCTCGAAGTAGCCCTCCGGTGGGACAAAGCAACCGCCGGCGTTCTGGACCGGCTCGACGATCACCGCGGCGACGGTCTCCGGTCCCTCGAACACGATCCGCTCCTCGATTGCGGTCGCCGCCCAGAGCGAATGGCGATCCTCGGGCCAGCGATAGGCATTGGTGTTGGCCACGTGGCAGCCACCCGGCGTAAGCGGCTCGAACTGGGAGCGCAGCTCGGTGATGCCGGTCGCCGAGAGGGCGCCGAGCGAGGTGCCGTGGTAGGCGATCTCGCGGGCGATCACCTTGTGCTTCTGACCTTTGCCCCGCATGCGGTGGTAGTTGCGGGCCAGCTTCAGGGCCGACTCGACTGCCTCTGAGCCGCCAGAAGTAAAGAAGACGCGGTTGAGATCGCCGGGCGCAAGAGAGGCGAGGCGAGCCGCCAGCTCGATCGCGCGTGGATGTGCGTAGCTCCACAGCGTGTAGAAGTCGAGCTCTTCGACCTGGCGAGCGGCCGCCTCGGCGAGCTCGGTGCGACCGTGGCCGGCGTTGACGCAGAAGAGAGCCGAGAGGCCGTCGAGGTAGCGGTTGCCGTGGTCGTCGTAGACGTAGCAGCCCTCGCCCCTGGTGATAATCGGGATCTCGTGGTCGGGGCCGTAGGAGCCCATCCGCGAGAAGTGCATCCAGAGATGCCGCATCGCCAGCTCCTGGAGGCTGGTATCCACTGCCCCGGTCGACTGCGACGCGATGGCCATGCGCATCTCCTCTCGTGCTACGACGTTATGGACAAAGCTAGAGACGCTATGGCCGCCGTGCAATGGTCATGAAGTCGAGGACTTGGTAGCGCCTTATACCGATTGTACAAGTCATCGGCAGCGATTTGGGACATTCGCCACTTGCCGCAGCTGCCGCGTCGGCGTACCTTCAAACGGCCGCTGTGCCGACCCGGCAAAGCGGGACTGGAAGGGAGTCCAATGGAGAGCGCAGCGGTACCGACGCCCCCATCTTCTACGGGCGCGCCCACGGCTCGGGTGCCCAGCAGCGGCGACAAGGGCCTGAAGAAGAACGCGATCGGGTTCGCCTCCAGCGTCGTGATCGGGGTCGCCTCGACCGCTCCCGGCTACAGCCTTGCCGCAACGCTCGGCTTCATTGCCGCTGCCGTCGCCCTGCAGTCGCCGGCGATCCTGCTGATCAGCTTCATCCCGATGTTCCTGGTCGCCACCGGCTACTACTACATGAACAAAGCCGACCCGGATTGCGGCACCAGCTTCTCCTGGGTGACCAAGGCGATGGGCCCACAGTTGGGTTGGATCACGGGCTGGACCATCGTCGTCGCCGACGTGATCGTGATGGCCAACCTGGCCCAGATCGCCGGCCTCTACACCTTCCTCCTCGTCGGCTGGGACTCGGCCGCGGCTTCGACCTTCGCTGTCACCGCGGTGGGGGTGGTCTGGATCGGGCTGATGACGACGATCGTCCTGATCGGGATCGAGCTCTCGGCGCGCACCCAGATCGGGTTGCTGACGGCGGAGATCGTGACCCTGGCCGCCTTCGCCGTGGTCGCCCTGGTCAAGGTCTTCGCTGGCGACGCGCCCACCGGTTCGATCGACCCGAGCCTCTCCTGGTTCAACCCGTTCAGCCTCAGCCCGAGCGAGATCTCGGCCGGGATGCTGCTCGCCGTCTTCATCTACTGGGGGTGGGATACGACCGCGACGGTCAACGAGGAGACCGAAAATCCCGACGAGGCGCCGGGCCGCGCGACGGTGGTCAGCACGCTGATCCTGCTCGGGATCTACGTGATCGTCGCCGTGGCGGCCCAGTCCTATGCCGGAGTGGACGAGCTTGTCGCCAACCAGGAAGACGTGCTCAGCGCGCTTGGCACCGAGGTGTTCGGCTCCCCGCTGGACAAGATCCTGATCATCGCCGTTCTCACCTCGGCAGCCGCCTCGACCCAGACGACGATTCTGCCGACTGCCCGCACGACGCTTTCGATGGCGCGGGCGCACGCCATGCCGGGGAGCCTGGGCAAGGTGCACCCCCGCTTCCTTACCCCTCACGTCTCAACGGTGGCGATGGGCGCTGCCTCGATCCTCTGGTACGTCGGCCTCACCCTGGTCAGCGAAGACATCCTCTTCGATTCGCTGGCGGCGCTCGGCCTGATGATCTCCTTCTACATCGGCCTGACCGGCATCGCCTGCGCGATCTACTACCGGCGCGAGATCACGCGTAGCGTCAAAAACTTCTTTTTCGTCGGCGTCGGCCCCTTCGCCGGTGGCGCGATCCTCTTCTACCTGCTGGTCAAGAACGTGATCGAACTCTCCGATCCGGCCAACTCCGAATCCGGCGATTCCTGGCTCGGGCTGGGCCCGCCACTGGTGATCGCCACCTTCTTCCTGATTCTGGGCGTGGCGCTGATGTTCATCCAGTGGCGCAAGGTGCCGGCGTTCTTCCGCCGCCGGCCGGAGGTTGCGCCCGCAGGCTTCCTCGAGGGCGAAGCGCCACCACCGCCGCCAGTCTCACCCGACGGAGAGGGGCGAGTCTGAGATGGGCGAGATAGTCGTCGGCTTCGACGGATCGGACTGCAGCAAGGCCGCGCTGGACCGGGCGCTGGAACTGGCCAAGGAGCTGGGCGATCGGGTGGTCATCGTCTTCGGCTACGCGCCGCCGGGGATCTGGGGCGGTGAGATCGCCGAACACG
>DATNGU010000398.1:0-4218 GCA_035605775.1 Solirubrobacterales bacterium
GAATACGGGGAACGGGACTACTTCGGCTGCCCCACGGCGACGATCGAAGAAAAGCCGTGCCTGTACGAGACCGACGTCCTCAGCCGCATCGCCTACGAAGAGCTGACCGCGACCTCGCCCGAACAGCCCTTCTACCTGCAGCTCGACTACACCGCCCCGCACGGCGACTTCCGCCGCCCCGCTGGCCCGGAGCCGGCGCCGCGCCACTACAACTGGTTCAACGGGGCACGGCTGCCGCACGACCGCTCCGAAGGCCTCGACGAGGGCAACGTCAGCGACAAGCCGCGCTTCATCCGCGACGCGGAACACCTGACGCCGACCGACAAGCACGTCTACCGCATCTATTACGACAAGCAGCTGGAGTCGCTGCGCTCGATCGACGACGGCGTCAAGCAGGTCATTGACGCGCTAGGGGCAATGGGGCGGCTGCGCAACACCTACGTCCTCTTCACCTCCGACAACGGCTTCTTCTTCGGCGAGCACCGCCTGATCGGCGGCAAGTTCCTCGCCTACGAGCCGGCAACCCACCTGCCTTTCCTGATCCGCGGGCCGGGGATCGAGCAGGGCAGCTCGACCGGCGAGCTAGCGGCGAACATCGACATCGCGCCGACCATCCTCGAACTGGCCGGGGTCGAAGCGGACAAGAGCCTCGACGGCCGTTCGCTGGTCCCCTTCCTCCGTGATCCCGAACTGCGCAGCCGCCGCCCCCTCCTCTTCGAGTCGTTCGTCGAGACGAGCGACGTCGAGGCGAACGGGGCGATCTCGCGGGCCCGATCGCAGGGCGGTGGCGCTCACGCCTCGCTCCTGGCCCCACCCAAGGACTACGAGGGAATCCGGATCGGCCCCTACAAGTACATCGCCTGGCCGACCGGCGAGAAGGAGCTTTACGACATCAACAAGGACCCAAACGAGCTCAACAATCTCGCCCGGGTGCCGAACTTCTACCCGATCCGCAACTTCCTCCACCGGCAGCTGCGCCGGTTCGAGAACTGCAGCGGGCGGGAATGCCGGGACGTGACGCCACCGCTGCCGCTGACCCGGGTGGAATTCGAGCGCCTGCGCGCAAAGCGGCAGAAGGAAATCCGCGAACACGAACGCGAACGGGAAAAGGAACGCCGCGAAAAAGAACGCGGCTGAGCCGGCGACCGGCGGCTACTCGATGACCGCGAGGACGTCGCCGCTGGAGACGGAGGCGCCTTCGGCGACGTTCAGAGCGGTGACCTTGCCGGAGCGGTGAGCGGCGATCTCGTTCTCCATCTTCATCGCCTCGATCACGCAGACCAGATCGCCCTCGGATACCTCGGCGCCCTGCTCCACCGCGACTTTGAGCACCGTGCCCTGCAGCGGCGAGGGCAGCGACTCGCTCGAGGCACTCGCCGCGCCGCCCGACTTGCGCTCCCGCTTCGGCGGCTTCTTGCCGCCGCCGGCGGCCGGCGCGGCGCCATCCGCGGCGGCCTCGCCGATCACCTTGACGTCGAAGAGCTTGCCGGAGACCTCGACCTTGTAGTCGCGGGCGACGACCTCGGCGCCCTCGGGAGCCTGCGGCGGATCGGTCGCCGGCGGCGCCGTCGTCTTCAGCCAGTCCTTGTCCTCCATCAGGTCGCGACAGGTCTCGCCCTTAGCCCACTGCTCGGTGGCGAGGATCGCGCTGTGGAAGGGAATCAGCGTGGTTAGGCCGCCGACCTCGTACTCACCCAGCGCGCGCAGCATGCGTCGCGTCGCGTGCTCGCGGTCGACGTCCCAGACGATCAGCTTGGCGACCATCGGGTCGTACATCGGCGTCACTTCGGAGCCGGCTTCCACACCCGAGTCGACCCGTACGCCCGGGCCCGCCGGCTCGCGATAGGTAGTGATCGCACCCGGAGCCGGAGCGAACTTCTTGTGCGCCGCCTCGGCGTTGATCCGGCACTCGATCGCGTGGCCGCGCAGCTCGACCTCCTCTTGGCCGACCGTCAGTGCCTGGCCCGCCGCGACCAGGACCTGCTCGCGGACGATGTCGATCCCGGTGACCATCTCGGTAACGCAGTGCTCGACTTGCACCCGGGTGTTCATCTCGAGGAAGAAGTACTCGTCGCCGACCTGCATCCCCTCGACCGTGCCGGCGCCGCGGTATCCGACCGCGGCAGCGGCGTCGGTGGCGATCTTGCCGATCCGCTCGCGCGTCTCGGCGTCGACCTGCGGGCCGGGCGCCTCCTCGATCACCTTCTGGTGACGGCGCTGGATCGAGCAGTCGCGCTCACCGAGGTGGATCACGTTCCCGTGCGAATCGGCGAGCACCTGGACCTCGACGTGGCGCGGGTCCTCGAGGTAGCGCTCGACGTAGACGCGATCGTCGGAGAAAAACTTCTCGCCTTCGCGGGCGGCGCCTTCGAAGGCCTCCTCGAGGTCGTCGGGCGTCATTGCGACGCGAAAGCCCTTGCCGCCGCCACCCCCTGCCGCCTTGCAGGCAACCGGGTAGCCGGCCTCCTCAGCTTGCTGCCTGGCCGCCTCGACGTCCTTCGCCGGCTCCGTCGCGCCGGGCACGATCGGCACCCCGGCCGCAGCCATGATCTCGCGCGCCCGGGTCTTTGACCCCATCTCTTCGATCGCCTCCGCCGGCGGGCCGATGAAAACGATGTCGGCATCGGCGCAGGCGCGGGCGAACTCGGCGTTCTCGGCGAGGAAGCCGTAACCGGGATGAATCGCCTCAGCGCCAGCCTCCTTTGCCGTCGCGATGATCTTCTCGATGTTCAGATAGCTCTCGGCCGGCACCGCCGGGCCGATCAGGAAGGCCTCGTCGGCCTCGCGCACATGCGGCGCCTCGCGGTCGATCTCCGAGTAAACGGCTACGGACCCGATCCCCATCTCCTTCAGAGTTCGGGCGACCCGGATCGCGATCTCGCCGCGGTTGGCAATGAGCACTTTCTCGAACACGGGGGCGGCACTCTATTAATGCCGCCCGCGGAATAGGCTGCCGCCCCGATGTTGATCGAGCTGCAGAGCCATTCCACCGTGTCCGACGGGCAGCTTGCCCCGGCCCAGGTCGTCGAGGAAGCCGCGAAGGCTGGCGTTACGACCCTGGCCCTCACCGATCACGATGCGATTGCGGGAGTGGCGGAGGCTGCGGAGGCTGCGGAGCGACTGGGGATCGAGTTGGTACCGGCGATCGAGATGTCCTGCGTGCATGAGTACGCCGAAGACCTACACATCTGCGGGTACGGGGTGGACCTGGGGAAGATCGCGCCCGCTTGCGAGCGGGCCCAGCACGAACGGGTGACCCGGGCTGGCGAGATTGTCGAGAATCTGCGTCGCGAGGGATTCGACCTGCATTTGGAGGACGCGGTGCGCGAGGCCGGCGACGCGCTCTCGATCGGCCGCCCGCACATCGCCCGGGCTGCCGGAGCGACCGGCGACCTAGGGCCCTTCTTCGAGGAGTACCTGGTGCCAGGCGCCAAGGCCTTCGTCCCCCGCCGCTGGCCGACCGCCGAGCAGGCGGTCGACGTGATCAAGGGGGCTGGTGGCGTCGCCGTCGTCGCCCATCCCTACTGGGACATCTCCGAGCCGGCCGAGGTTGACGAGCTGATCCGCGACCTCGACGTCGACGGCGTCGAGACCTTCTACCCAACCCACAGCAAGGAGCAGACGGCCCACCTGCTCGAACTCTGCGACGAGCTCGGCCTCATCCCCACCGCCTCCTCCGACTACCACGGGCCGACCCACAAGACCTTCGCTGAGTTCGGGGCGTATGACACCTATGGCTTGGGAGAGCCTCAGGTTCCCCCGCATACTCATTAGGGTTCCCTAACCAAGAAACCCAGCAAGCAGGAGGGGCACCCCGCCCCTCCCCAAACACTTCGTCCTAAGCCGTAACCGCAGCCGCCGGGATTAGGTCCCGCGACTCGAGGTACTCGATCAGCTTCTGTGCCGACTCCTCAGCCGTTTCGCCTTCGGTGTCGCAGACCACGTCGGGATCCACGGGAATCTCATACGGGTCGGAGACGCCGGTGAATTCCTTGATCTCGCCAGCGAAGGCTTTCGCGTAAAGACCCTTGACGTCGCGCTCGGCGCAGGTGTCGACCGAAGCCTCGACGTAGACCTCGACGAAGCGGTCGCCCATCAGCTGGCGTGCCTCGTTGCGGATCTCGGCGTAGGGGGAGATCGCCGCGGTGATCACCGGCACGCCGTTGCGGGAGAGCAGATCCGCGACGAACGCGATCCGGCGGATGTTGGTGTCGCGGT
>DATNGU010000399.1:0-6780 GCA_035605775.1 Solirubrobacterales bacterium
TCTTCAGCGGCGCGGGCTGACCGCGACGCTGTTCCTGCTGCAGCCGGTCGCCAGGTTGGCGGGGCGGCTTTGGAACGGCCTCTCCCCGTGGCGCCGGCGGCTGCGGCCGGGGGCCACCTGGCCGCGCCCGCGCACGGTCGAGGTCTGGAGCGAATCCTGGCGCGAGCCCCAGAGCTTCGTCCAGCTCCTGCAGGACTCGCTGGCGTCCCGAGGCGGCTACGTTCGCAGCGGCGGCCCCTTCGACCGCTGGGACCTGGAGTTGGGCGCTGGCCCGCTCGGTGGAGTCAAGATCCGCACCGCCGTCGAGGAGCACGGCTCCGGCAAACAGCTGCTGCGGGCGCGGATCTGGCCGCGGGCCTCGGCCCGAGGGCTGAGCGTGGCAACCATCCTCGTCCTACTGTCCGTCTACGCCGCAACCAACGCTCAGCCGGGATTCGCGGTCGCGATCGGCATCGGCCTGGTGATCTTGGTCGGGCTCGGCCTGGAGGGCACCGGAACCGCGACGAACCTGGCGCTAACGGAGCTCGGCCGCCTGCGGCGGAGCGTGTCCTTCCAGGAAGATCGCAGACGCGAGAGGCGGGTCGAGGCGGCCCCGTCCGGAATCAGCATTGCCAGCATCGAGGTTGACGAGGTGCGGTCATGAGCCCGGGGATGGGGCCGCTCAGAATGCGGAGTCGCCTGCGGCAGGATGGCGCCGCGGCCACGGACGAAGGCGGCGAGGCCAAGGTTGGAGCCTGGGACCTCTGGAAGGCGCTGCCGCGCGCCCGGCCCTACCTCGCCCCCTACCGCCGGTCCCTGGTCTGGTTGCTCATCCTGACCGTCCTCGCCGCGATGCTCGGCCTGGCCGAGCCGTGGCCGCTGGCGGTGATCCTCAACGAGGTCCTCCATGACACCCAGCCGACCGGCATCGTCCGCGCCGTGTTCGGTTCGAACCCGACCACCTGGGTCGTCCTCGTCTCGATGATCATGGCCCGGTTCCTGATCATCGTCCTCGGCAACGGCTTCACCGTCTGGAACCACTTCCTCGGGGCGAGGATGGATCAGAACATGGTGCTGGACCTGCGCAGCGATCTCTTCGCCCATGTACAGCGCCTCTCGCTGACCTTCCACGACCGCCGCCAGACCGGGGCGCTGATGAGTCAGATCAACCTCCAGGCGGCCTCGGTCGGAAACGTCGTGATGGTGATCCCGCCCCTGGTGGAGGCCGGGTTGACGCTGATCGGGATGTTCGTGATCTCGCTGCTGATCGATTGGGAGATCGCGCTGGTCGCGCTGGTCGTCCTGCCCTTCCTGTTTTGGTCGTTCAACCTCTACGGACGCCGCATCGTCCCGCGCCTGCAGCGGGTCCAGAAGCTCGAGTGGCAGTCGCTCTCGATCGTCAACGAGGCGATGGCGATGATGCGGGTGATCGTCTCCTTTGGGCGCGAGGACTACGAGCACAAGCGTTTCCGCGAGCAGGGGCAGACGGCGGTCGATGAACGGGTGAAGCTGACCGTCAGTCAGAGCCTCTACACGCTTGGTGTGCAGACGGCCTCGGCGGCCGGCATCTCCCTGGTGATGGGCCTCGGAGCCTGGCACGTGATCCAGGGAAAGATCTCGATCGGAGAGCTGATCGTCCTGATCACCTACATCACCTCGGTCTACCAGCCGCTGGAACAGATCAGCAGCACCGTGGGGATGATCCACGAGCAGCTGGTCCAGTTCGACTCCTCCCTGAAGCTGCTCGACACCGAGCCCGAGGTGGTCGAGAAACCCGGGGCGATCGACCTCGGTCGGGCTCAGGGGCGGGTCAGCGCCGACGACGTCTCCTTCGCCTACCCGGGCCGCGGCCACACCCTCTCCGATATCTCCTTCTCTGCCGCCCCCGGCGACCGGGTAGCGATCGTCGGCCACACCGGTGCCGGTAAGAGCACCCTGATGAGCCTGCTGATCCGCTTCTATGACCCCAGCGGCGGCCGTATCGAGATCGACGGGGTCGACCTGCGCGATCTCAGCCTGCACTCGCTGCGCGACCAGATCAGCGTCGTCCTCCAGGAGCCGCTCCTGTTCTCGGGGACGATCGCCGAGAACATCAGGTACGGCAGCCTCGACGCTACTCAGGAGGAGATCGAAGCGGCGACGCGGGCAGCCAACGCCCACGACTTCGTCACCGGCCTCCCGGACCGCTACGAGACGGTGCTGGGCGAGGGGGGGTCGCACATCTCCGGCGGCGAGCGCCAGCGGATCTGCGTCGCCCGGGCGTTCCTCAAGGATGCGCCGATCCTGATCCTCGACGAGCCGACCTCCTCGATCGACTCGAGGACCGAGGCGGTCGTCCTCGACTCGCTCGACGAGCTGATGCAAGGACGCACCTCTTTCATCATCGCCCACCGCCTTTCCACCGTCCGCCATGCCGACCAGATCCTGGTCATGAGTAACGGCCGGATCGTCGAGCGCGGGACTCACGATGAGCTGCTGCGGACCGGGGCGGTCTACCAGCAGCTACACCAGGCCCAGACCCGCGAGCGCAAGCGCAGGAACCCGGCGCGGGGCAACGGCAGCGGCGCGACTACGACGGTGACCTGGCGCCAGGTCGGCGCGGGGGAGAGGGGCTGATGCGAGCGCCGGGGCAGCGGCAGCGGCCGAAGATCGTCCTGCTCGGGATGATGACCAAGATGCCGGTGGCGGGGGTGGTCTGGCAGAACCTCCACTACCTGCTTGGTTTCGAGCGTCTCGGCTATGAGGCCTACTACGTCGAGACGCACGCCCGCACGCCCTCGATGCTGATGTCGCGCGAAGACGACGACAGCTCGCTGCTCGCCGCCACCTACATCGCGGCGATCATGCGGCGCTTCGGCCTCTCCGACCGCTGGGCCTTTCGGGCGCTACATGACGACAGGCGCTGCTTTGGGATGAGCGAGCTCCAGCTCGAACGCCTCTACGGCGACGCCGAGCTCCTGGTCAACCTCCACGGTGGGACGCGGCCGCTGCCGGAGCTGGCGGCGAGCGGCCGGCTCGTGTACCTCGAGACCGACCCGGTCCAGCTGCAGCTGGAGCTGCGGCATGGCTTGCAGGAGACGCTCGACTTCCTCGAGCCGCACTGCGCCTACTTCACCTTCGCCGAGAACTGGGGCGCCTCCGACTGCGGGCTCCCCCGGCAGGAGCGCTTCCGCTTCGTGCCGACCCGCCAGCCGGTGGTGATGGACCTCTGGCCCGACCGCTCGGCGCAGCCGGCAGACCTCTTTACGACGATCGGGAACTGGCGCCAGGAGTGGCGGGACGTCACCTTCGAGGGTGAGCGCTACACCTGGAGCAAGCACCACGAGTTCCTCAAGTACCTGGACCTGCCGCACCGCACCGGCCATGGCTTCGAGCTTGCACTGAGCAGCTGCGACGCGAAGGAGCGCGAGCTGCTCATCGAGAGGGGCTGGGGGGTCCGCGATGGCCTCGAGATATCGGACGGGATCGATCGCTACCGCGACTACGTCGGTTTCTCGCGTGGCGAGTTCACCGTCGCCAAGGACCAGAACGTGCGGCTGCGGACCGGCTGGTTCAGCGACCGCAGTGCCACTTACCTCGCCTGCGGGCGCCCGGTCGTCACCCAGGACACCGGCTTCGGGGGCGCCCTGCCGACCGGAGAGGGACTGTTCGCGTTCGACTCGCCGGATGCGGCGACGGAGGCGGTGATGGCGATCGATGCCGACTACTCGCGCCACGCCTCGGCGGCCCGCGAGCTGGCGCGCGAGCATTTCAGCCACGAGACGGTGCTCGGCTCGATGCTGGCGGAGCTCGGCCTGAGCCAGATGAGGCGCCGGGGCCGGCAGCGATCGGCGTCCGTGTTCCCGCTGGAGATGGAGCTGGAGCCGGTCTGTCGTCGTCCGACCACGCTGCCGCGGGCGACGGTGGAGGCCGCGCAGGGCAACGCCGTCTCGGTATACGAGGACACGCCGGAGCTGGGTCCGGAGAGCGCCAGCATCGTCGTCGTCACCTACAACGGACTCACTTTCAACCGGCTCTGCCTAGAGTCGGTGCTCGCCCACACCGCCGACCGCGACTTCGAGCTGATCGTCGTCGACAATGGCTCCAGCGACGGGACCCGCTCCTACCTGCTGAAGCTCGCCGACGGCGACGCCCGGGTGAGGGTTCTGCTCAACGGCCGCAACGCGGGCTTCGCGCCGGCCTGCAACCAGGGGCTGGGGCTGGCCCTCGGCGAGAACCTCGTTCTCCTCAACAACGACACGATGGTCGCGCCCGGGTGGCTCTCCGGCCTGCTGGCGCACCTGCGCAACCCGGGGGTGGGCCTGGTCGGGCCGGTCACCAACCGGATCGGCAACGAGGCCGAGGTGGAGACTGACTACCGCACCTGGGGCGAGTTCCTCGAGTTCGCCCGCCGTCGCGCCGGCGAGCGCGCGGGGGACTGGCTGGAGCTGGGGACGCCGGCGATGTTCTGCCTGGCGATGAGGCGGCAGACCTACCGGCACCTCGGGCCGCTGGACGAGCGCTACGAGGTCGGCCTGCTCGAGGACGACGACTACGCCGACCGCGCCCGCGAGGCCGGATATCAGTTGCGCTGCGTCGAGGATACGGTCGTCCACCACTTCGGCGAGGCGTCGTTCGGCAAGCTTGTCGCCGGCGGCGAGTACGGGCGGATCCTGCGCGCCAACCAGGAGCGCTATGCCGAGAAGTGGGGCCGTCCCTGGGAGCCCTATGGCCGGCGCCCGAACCCTCGCTACGAGCGCGAGTCCGAACACCTGCGCGAGGCGGTCAGGGCGGCGGTACCGGCGGGCGCGGAGGTGCTGGTGATAAGCCGCGGCGACGACTCCCTGCTGGAGCTCAACGGTCGCCGCGCGGCGCACTTCCCGCAGGACGAGAACGGCGGCTGGTCGGGGCACCATCCCGCTGACAGCGAGGAGGCGATCGACCAGCTCGAGGAGCTGCGCGACAACGGCGCCGGCTACCTGGTCGTGCCGCCGACCTACCGCTGGTGGCTGAATCACTACGACGGGCTGCGCGAGCATCTCGACAGCCGCTACCGGACCGTGGTCTCAGACGAGCGCGCCGGCGCGATCTATCAGCTCGAGGAGGTGGCGACGTGAGCGCCTCGACCTCGATCGTGATCCCTGTCCATAACAACGCGGCGCTGACGCGGATCTGCCTCGATGCCGTCCTCGGCGACCTCGGCCGAAACCGCGAGGTGATCGTCGTCGACGACGCCTCGACCGACTCCACCGGCGAGCTCCTCGATGGCTACGGCGCCTCGATCCGGTGCCTCACCCTGGCCAGCAACGGCGGCTACGCGCGGGCCTGCAACGAGGGTGCGGCGCTGGCCGTCAGCGAGTCGCTGGTCTTCCTCAACAACGACACCGAGCCGCGGCCGGGATGGCTGGACGCGCTCGAGCGCCACGCGCTGGCGCACCCCGCCGCGGCCGCGCTCGGCGCCAAGCTGCTCTACCCGACCGGTGCCGTCCAGCACGCTGGCGTCGTGATCGGCCAGGACGGCTATCCCCACAACCTCTACGCGGGAATGCCGGCCGAGCATCCCGCCGTCAACCGCTCGCGGCGGCTGCAGGCAGTGACCGGGGCCTGCATGCTGGTCAGGCGCGCTGCCTTCGAGCGCGTCGACGGCTTCGACACCGGCTTCGTCAACTCGCTCGAGGACGTCGACCTCTGCCTGCGGCTGGGCGAGGCGGGCGGCGAGGTCCACTACTGTCACGAGGCGGTAGTGGTGCACCTGGAGTCGGCCTCGCGGGGCCGCCGGGACCGGTTCGAGCGCAGCGTCGCTCTCTATCGCGAGCGCTGGCGCGAGCGCGTCCGCCGCGATGACGTCTCGGTCTACGTCGACGACGACCTGCTCGAGTTCGAGTACGCCGATTCCTACCCCCTGCGCCTCTCGGTTTCGCCCCGGCTGGCGACGGTCGACGCCGGCCGCGATGAGGAGGTGGAGGGGCTGCTCGAAACCTACGCCCGTCAGGTATCAGACCTGCTGGGCGAGGTTGTGCGGCTGACGGCGGCGACGGGAGGCGATCTCGGTCCCGCCGGGGAGCTGCGCCCGACCTCCTTCGCCGACACCGTGACTGCCTTTGATCGCCGCGAGTTCGTCCGCGAGGCGAGCCGGTTGGAAGGAATGGTCCAGGCGCTGCAGCAGCGGCTGGAGGTCGGGACCGGGCCGGTGGCGGGAGTGCCGCCGGGGCCGGAGTTCACGGCGAACCGCCAACTCGGCTACCGGCGCCTGGTTGAGCAGGTGCGGGAGGCGGTGGCGCGAGAGGTCCCCATCGGCGCCTCGGTCCTCGTCGTCAGCCGCGGCGACCGCGAGCTGGTCGACCTCGGCCCCCGCGTTTGCAGCCACTTCCCCCAGGACTCGGTGGGCGGCTACCTCGGGCACCATCCCGGCGACAGCGCCGAGGCGATCGCTCGCCTCGAAGAGCTCCGCGCCGCCGGTGCCGAATATTTGGTTCTGCCCGCCACCTCATCCTGGTGGCTCGATCACTACGCCGGGTTCGCCAGCCACTTGCGCCGGCGCTACCCGGCGACCGAGTCGGATGCCTGCACGATCTTCGAGCTCGGCGCGGTGGCCGCCGACAGCGCCCTGCGCGAGGTGGCGGGATGAACGGCAACGGCCGGCTCGGTGAGGCCGAGTACCGCGAACTGGTCGCGCGGATCCAGGCGACAGTGTCGGCTCACGTGCCCCCCGGCTCCTCGCTGCTGGTCGTCAGCAAGGGCGACGCGTCGCTGATCGAGATGCCGGGACGGACGGCGCTGCACTTCCCCCAGGACGGCTCCGGCGGCTACGCCGGCCACCAC
>DATNGU010000400.1:0-2797 GCA_035605775.1 Solirubrobacterales bacterium
CCAACGACCGCAACCGCGATCGGTCCTTTGCGCAGCTGCGCGAGCGCTACCCGACCTGGGAGGAGGTACGCGACGCCCCCGTCGATGAGCTGGAGGAGACGATCCGGCCCGGCGGTCTCGCCAAGCAGAAGGCGCCAAGGATCCAGGCGATCCTGGAGCAGCTCGGCGACCCCCCCGACCTCGACTGGACCAAGACGGCGCCACGCGAGGAGTCGCTCGAGTTCCTCCTCTCCCTACCGGGCGTCGGCCGCAAAACGGCAGCCTGCGTGCTGATCTTCACCTGGGGCATCCCGGAGATTCCGGTCGACGTGCACGTGCACCGCGTCGGCGGCCGACTCGGCCTCTTCCCGGAGAATGCTTCCTTCGAGCGCGCGCACGACGAAATGCTGGCGATCGTCGACCCGGAAGACGCCTACGAACTGCACATGAACCTGATCCGCCACGGCCGCGAGCTGTGCCGTCCCCAACCCCGCTGCGATGACTGCGCGCTGCGCCGGATGTGCTGCTGGTACCGTGCCGAGCGCAAATGAGCAAGAAGACCTTCATCGTCTTCGGGCTGCTGGTCGTCTTCCTGGCGGTCCTGATTCCCTGGCTCGCCTTCCGCGCGGATGGCGACTCGGCGAACGCGGAGCCAGTTCCGAGCGACCTGAAGGGCGCACAGAGCCTTTTCGACACTAACTGCGGCACCTGCCACGCGCTCTACGCGGCGGGGACCGACGGCAACTTCGGACCGAACCTCGACGAACTGCTGGCTCCATCCGGACCGCCGGAAGGCGCGAGCGCCCAACAGACCATCGAAGCGACCGAAGGCCGCGTCCTCAACGCGATCGAAAACGGCGTCGACAGCAGCACCACGCCAGGGCGGATGCCGGGCGGCATCCTCAGCGGCGAGCAAGCTCACGAAGTCGCCGAATTCGTCGCCCGCACCGCCGGCGAGGGATAGGCCCGTCGGCTGCAGCCGACGGGCCGGCGACGTCTCCTGGCAGACGCCCCGACCCATCGACGTTTTTGTTGGAGGCCGACCCCTAGTCGTCGAACCTCAGGGCGCTAAAGAGGCCCGCGTGGTCGGAGTTCCAGAAGCCGTTGACCGGCTGGATCCCACTCACGGATGAACTCTGCAACGTCACCACTTCGGGATTGCGGGTCATGATGTGATCGACCTGATGGTCGAAGTCGGCTTCGCTGCCGCCTTTGCCCACGGCCAGCAAGCTCGAGTTGAGACAGCAGCTGAGCGGGGTGGCGGTGCTGCGCTCCACCATGCCCGCCGCGACCAGCGTTTCGTAGGCCTGGCGATCGCCAGGTTCGACCGTGTCGTCATCCGAGTTGAGGTCGCCGACGAGCACGACCGGCAGGTCGCTCGTCGCCGGTCCACCCGGGGCGACAAGCTCCGCCGCCTGTTTGGCACGGAAGCTCGGCACGAGGAAGGAGGGGTCAAACGCCTCCAGATGGGTGTTGACGAAGCGGAACCAGTGACTGCCGCGGACCTTGGCGTCGGTGGCGGTCCAGCCACGCGTCACCGGAATCTGGTTACCGAGGATTTCGACTGGCAGCAGGTTGACGAAGTGGCCGGCCGTCGCATTGGCGGTCTGCACCCCGGCACCGCGCCGGGCCAAAATCACATCGTTCATCGTCAGGCGGCCGTTGATATCGGCGCCAAAGGGTCCAGTCGCGGGATTTTCGTCCTCGTCGGCGGGCGCCTCGAAGTCGAACTCCGGCTGGACCACGACCACTTCGTAGGTCGGTTTGCCTTTGTTGAGCTCACCGAGCAGTTCCTGCAGGTAGTCGTAGCGGACCGTGGTCGCGCTCGGCCCTTTCGAGAGGACTTCGAAGTTGGCCGGCGCGGTGCGCCACAGCGCCACCTCTTGCAGGCCGACCAGGTCGGGCTTGGCATTGAGGATCTCATCGGCCAAGCCCTCAGCGCGGGTCGGGAAGTCGTTGGCGGTCACTTCGCGCAGAATCTGACCGTTTTTGGCGACGAATTCTTCGAGGCTTTTTGCTTGGATCGCCGGGGTCAGGTCGGCGCCCAGGTAGAGGTTGCGGGTCATCGTGCCGACGACCTTGCCCCTGCCATGGTCACCGTGAGGCTTACCGTGGTGCCAGTGGTGATGGCTCCCATGATTGTGGGACTTGCCGCGGGGATGGTGGCGGCCCGGTGGGTGGAACTTCGCCGCCGGATGGTGCACGGCCTGGCGATGGTGGTGGCCGCCGCCATGGGCAGCCGCCCCACTCGGCATCAATAAGGCAAAGGCAAGAGCGATGGCAGCTGCCAGCAAGAACGGCCGGCGTGCCGGTGCATGGGCGTGGCTCAAGGCATTCCTCCTAAATCCGTTGATTGGTAGAGGCGCCTCTCCTGTGCCCACTGCCACCGCTCGCAAAACCAATATAGAGACCTGGATTTGAATTCCCCTGAGGATCTGCCATACTCAGACTTAGATTTTTAGAGTCCGCACGGCGGCTCTCATCTGTCAAGACGAAACCCCTGGAGGTACGCACGAAGTGGGAAAGACGATCGGCATCGACCTGGGCACGACCAACTCCTGCGTCGCCGTGATGGAGGGCGGTGAGCCGACCGTTCTCGAGAACGCCGAGGGTGGGCGCACGACTCCTTCCGTCGTCGCCTTCGCCGACTCCGGCGATCGCCTGGTCGGCACCGTCGCCAAACGCCAGGCAGTGATGAACCCCGAGAACACGATCTTCTCGATCAAGCGCTTCATGGGCCGCAAGGAGGCGGAAGTCAAAGAGGAGGAGACGATCGTCCCCTACAAGGTCGTCGCCGGGCCCAACGGAGACGTGCGGA
>DATNGU010000401.1:0-2085 GCA_035605775.1 Solirubrobacterales bacterium
CGAGGCGACGGTGTGCTCGCCGCCGAGGTTGGAGATGTCGAAGCCCTCGATGCGGATCGGCAGCTCCTCCATGCCCAGCGCCTCGCGCAGGTCGGCGAGCGAGTCGACCCGCCGCTGGCGGCGGTGCTCGCGCCGCAGCCGGTCCTGGTCGAGGGCGAGGCGGGCGTTGCGCTCGGCCAGCTCGCGCAGGCGGCGCTTGTCGCCGCGTTCTGCCACCCGCACCTCGACCGGCGAGCCCCGCTTCTCCCCCAGCGCCGCGGCCAGCAGCTCCGCCCGCTCGCGCAAGTAAGTGCCAACGACGATCGTCCGCGGCATTGCCGGCGAGGCCGAGTAGTACTGCCCGATGAACTCCTCGGCGACCTCCGCCTGGTCGCGTTCAGCCTGATTGTCGAGGTAGAAGCTCTGGCGCTGGGCGAGGATGCCGTCGCGCACCTGGAAGACCTGAGCGTTGGCGTCGGCACCCTCGGTCGCGACCCCGATAAGGTCGGCGGTGCCGACCGAGCCCCCGGCGACCCGCTGGCGCTCGAACAGCGACTGGATCGCCTTGAGGCGGTCGCGGTGCAGCGCCGCGCGCTCGAACTCGTGCGCGGCCGCGGCCTCCTCCATCTTCGCCTGCTCGTCCGCCTCGACCCGCCGGTAGCGGCCGGAGAGGAAGTCGACGATCGCGTCGATGTTGTTCCGGTACTCCTCCTGACTGACGTAGCCAACGCAGGGCGCCCCGCAGCGCTTGATGAAGTAGTCGAGGCAGGGGCTACCGGAGCGACGGCCCGGCTCGGCTCCCTCACAGGTGCGGAACTGGAACAGCTTGCCGAGCAGGTCGAGCGTCTCCCGCACCCGCTTGGCGCTGGAGAAGGGACCAAAGTAGGCGCGGCCGGCGCGGTGCTTCTCGCGGGTGAAGTAGACGCGCGGGTAGTCCTCGTCGAGGCTGACGCAGACGTAGGGGTAGGACTTGTCGTCGCGCAGGCGGATGTTGAAACGCGGCCGGTGGCGCTTGATGAAGCTCTGCTCGGCGAGCAGCGCCTCGGCCTCGGTCGCGGTGACGAGGACATCGATGCGGTCGACCCGCGAGGTGAGGCGCGTCTCGCCGCCGGAAAAGTGGGAGGCGACGCGTTTGCGGATCGAGCGCGCCTTGCCGACGTAGAGCAGCTCGTCGTCGTCTCCGTAGAAGAGGTAAACGCCGGGGGAATCGGGCAGCTCGCGGCGGCGGCGCGCAAGCCGCTCCGCGCGGGGGGTGTCCAGGTCGCCTTCGCTCACAGAAGCAAAGGGTAGGCTCCTGGCCAGCCGGCCAAAGCGATACGCCCGACACGGAGAGCGAGATGACGACCCAGACCCTGAGCCCGCCCGAGCTGAACACGCTGCAAATCGAGGTCGACGGCGAGATCGGCACCCTTACCCTCGATCGCGCCGACAGCTTCAACGCAATGAGCCCCGAGATGATCCTGGACCTGGGGACCGCCTTCGCCTGGTTCGCCGATCAGGCACCGCTGCGGGCGCTGATCCTCACCGGCGCCGGCAAGGCCTTCTGCTCCGGCGGCGACATCAACGGCTTCAAAGCCGGGGTCGAAGACGACTCGATCGACCTGCCTGCGCAGGTGCGCCGCGGGGCCGAGGCGCTGCATACCGCGATCGTCGATCTGCGACGTATTCCCTATCCGGTTATCGCGGCGGTCAACGGCGCCGCCGCTGGCGCGGGCTTCTCGCTGGCGCTGGCCTGCGATATCCGAATCGCCTCCGAGGACGCTTTCGTCGCCTGCGCGTATGGACGGATCGGGGCCTCACCCGACGGTGGCATGACCTACTTCCTGCCGCGGGTGGTCGGACCGAGCCGGGCACTGGAAATCCTGCTGGAAGACCCCAACATGACCGCCGCCGACGCGCTCGAAATGGGTCTGGTTTCGGAGGTCGTGGCGTCAGACGACCTGATGGAGACCGCCCGCGCAAAGGCCGCCAAGCTTGCCGCGAGGGCGCCCTTCTACGTGAAGATGTCAAAACGGCTCTGCAACCAGAGCATCGAGAACAGCCTCACCGAGCACCTGCAGCTTGAGCGGCACGGAATCGCCGACAGCATGGCGACCGAGGACCTGC
>DATNGU010000402.1:0-3639 GCA_035605775.1 Solirubrobacterales bacterium
CATCGCGGCCAGCAGTGTGCCGAGGATCTTTCCTCCACGGCCCGGGGGGCGAGTAGCCGTCACTGTCTATCGAGGGCGGATACGGGCAGCGACTCGACCGTCCGCGTGCCCTGGGGACCGGTCGGCGTGAGCCCGGGGCAGTAGCTCCCCATCAGCGCATAGATGCGGCCGTCCGCGGTGGCGGCGCCAAAGCCGCGACGCTCGATGTGCAGGTCGGGTAAGCGTTCCCAGCGGTTGGTCTTGGGGTCGAAGGTCCAGGCGCTGGCGTCGGCCCAGCCGCCGCCTTCCTCCCAGTGCGCCTGGTCCTCGCCGCCGATGGTCACGACCTTGCCCTCGGCGGCGGTAATCCCCTCAAAACCGACGCCGAAGGGCATGTGGGGAAGCCGCTCCCACTTGCCGCTCGCCGGGTCGTAGCGTTCGAATGCGGCGACCGGTGGCTTGTCGTTGTTCAGGTCCAGCAGTCCCGAGCGCCCCCCGGCGACGTAGAACTTGCCACCCACGGCGACGCCGACCGTGTGGTGTCGCGGCAGCTGCATTTCGGGCCCGGTTTCCCACTCACCGGTCTTGAAGTCGTAGATTTCGAGCGTGCCGTATGGGGTGCCCTCGCTATTGGCGCCGTAGAAGGTTTGCGGCGCGCCGCCGGCGACGTAGAGCTTGTCGCCGATCACGGCCGCGGCCGCGGCGCCGCGTGCCTTGTCCATCGGCGCCAGCTCGTGCCAGCGATCGGCCTCGGGGTCGTATTCCCAGAACTGGTTGGTCGCCTCGTAGCCGTCCAGGTATCCGCCCGCGAGGTAGAGCTTGCCGTCATGGGTGGCCACCTGGGTGTGATTGAGGCCGATCGGCGAGCTGGTCGGCTGGCTCCATTTTTGCGTTCGAGTGTCGTAGGCGAGGACCGTGTGGAGGTTGTTGGGACGTTCGCCGTTGGTCGCGTAGATCACCGGCCCGATTGCGATCGCGCTGCCCTCGACCGGGGCACGAGGGGCGGGGGGCTCGAAGCGCCAGTGCCCGGGGGGAGGTGGCGGCTTGGCCGGAACGTGGCGGTAGAGCCCCACCCGGCAGGGCGGGTACTGAAGCCCTTCATCGAGGCCCAGCGTCGTCCGCAGGTTGCCGGGTAGGTTGATCACTTCGGCCGCGGCCAGGACACCGACGACCAGCACCACGACCATCGCTGCAAGGAGTGCTCCAAGGACCTTGCTTCCCTGGCTGCGCATCAGCGGGAGTATGGCGGATTAAACGACCGCGCGACCCAGCTCGACCGCGGAGAGAAACTCGCCCCAGGGGGCGGCCCGGCCGGCAAGCGTCCCGCAGAGCGCCCGCAGCGAGTCGAAGCCGTCCTCCACCTCCCAGCCCCAGTGGAGGGTGGCCGGGGCCCACAGCGCGGCTTCCAGCGCGGCCAGCCGTTCGACCCCGGTGGCCACCTCCGCCGCGTGCCCGTAGAGCGGCGGGTAGGACGGTAGGTAGACCGCGTTCCCCCGCCAGGCCGGCGTCGTGGCGAAGCCGAGCAGGCGCACGCTCTCGGGACCCCCGCAGATGACCTCGAAGCGCTCCGCGAGGACGTCGTACTGGGCCGCGTCGAAGCGGTTGAAGGGTGCCACGAACACCGGCGTCTCGAGGCCGTGGTCGGCGAGACTCTGGCGGGCGGCGTCGATGCGCTCTTCGGTGGCAGCCGGACTGAGGCCGCATAGCTCCGAGTGGCGCCGCGGCGAGTCGTGGCGGGTGCGGTGATCCAGGCCGTGCAGGCCGAAGACGACCCCCTCGCCGGCTAGCTCGTGCATCGTCTCGACCTCGGCGTCCTCGAGCGGCCGCCACTCCTCGACCCTCGGATCGAGGTACTCGCGCGAGACGCGGGGCGTGATCGCGAGCAGGTATGGGATGCCCGCTTCCGCGAGCACGGCGTGGAAGCGGCGGAAATGGGCCGTTCCGAAGCGCCCGGCGGAGTCGAACGCCCGCGCGTGAGGGAACTCGTCGACCCGCAGCAGAACCCGGGGCTCGCCGCAGGCGCCGTCACCAAGGGCGGCACGGCGCGCGGCCATCAGGGGTCTGACGATGTGCGACTCCCAACTCATCCGGCCCCGCTTCATCGCGATGGCCTGGAGCAGGCGACGCGGCAGCGCCGGTTGACCCTGGTGCTTGAAAGGGTCGCGCAGCGGGGGGGGTAGCTCGCCCGGCGCATCGGGCCAGAGCAGCAGCGCGGCGCTTCGCCGTTCGTCCGGTTCCATCCGGACATGATCGCGGAGGCCCCGGCCGTCACCCGGCGCCCGCAGTAGGCTCTGCCGCCCTGTGAAGCTCGAAGGGCGCGACATCGTTTGCATCGGTACGGCCGACTGGGCGACCGAACTTCCGATCAACCAGCACCAGCTGATGGGACGCTTGGCAAAGTCGAATCGCGTCCTCTTCGTCGAGTCACTGGGGCTGCGCCGTCCCCAGCTCGCCTCACGTGATCTGCGACGCATCGGCCGCAGGTTGACTCGCGGGCTGCGCGGCGCGCGTCCGGCCGACGGGCTGCACGTGCTCTCGCCGCTGGTGCTTCCCTTTCACGGCAGCGCCGCGGTTCGCGCGCTCAACCGGCGCCTGCTGCGGTTCCAGGTCGGCAGAGCGGCAAGGCGACTTGGAATGCACCGCCCCATCCTCTGGGCTTACGCCCCGCAGGCGGAGGTGCTGCGCGAGGTCTTCGACCCCGACCTCGTCGTCTACCACTGCGTCGACGATGTGGCCGCCCAGAAAGGCGTCGACGCGGAGGGCTTCCGCGTCGCCGAGGAACGCTTCGCCAGCGGCGCGGACCTCGTCCTGACGAGCGCGCCGGCGCTGGCCGAGCGGATGCGCTCGCTCTCGGGAAACGTGCTCTACGCGCCGAATGTCGCCGACACGGCGCTGTTCGCGCTCGCGCTCGAGGCCGGGCCGGTGGACGCAGTGGTCGATGGCCTGCCGCGCCCACGCCTTCTCTTTCAAGGGGCGATCGTGGCGACGAAGCTCGATGTCGGCCTGCTCGCCGAGCTTGCCCGACTGCGTCCCGAGTGGAGCATCGTCCTGGTGGGCCCAAGGGGGGCGGGAGATCCCAGCGGAGACCTTTCGCCCCTCGACCGTGCTCCCAACATTCACATGGTCGGGCCGCGCGAGGCAAAGGACTTGCCGGCCGTCCTTCGCTCCGCCGATGCTGGCCTGATCCCCTATGCGATCAACGACCTAACCCACAGCGTCTTTCCGATGAAGGTCTACGAGTATCTGGCAGCGGGCTTGCAGGTCTTGACGACGCCGTTGCCGGCGCTGGCAGGGACCGACGCCGTGGAGGTAATCCAGAGCGCCCCCGAACTGATCGAAGCGGTTGAGCGCGAGCGGAAGCTCGACGGCCCCGAGCGTCGTCGCGAGCGCTCGCGCGCGGCGGCGGGGCACTCCTGGGAGGCGCGCATCGCTGAGATCGAGGCGGTGCTGAGCGCCGGTCCGCAGAATCGTTAACCGCGGCGCAGCACTCGCGCTAGCCGTTCCCGAGCCGGCTCCGGCAGCCGCTGAGCTGCTCGGCGCAGGGCCTGCTTAGCGTGCTTCGGCGCAAGCCGGAGGCGAATCAGCGGATAGCGCTTGCCGCGTGGAAACAGCGTCCGCCACATGATCGGGCGACTCGAATCGGCCATGCGGCGCTTATAG
>DATNGU010000403.1:0-22971 GCA_035605775.1 Solirubrobacterales bacterium
TTTCCGGTGGCGCCGGTGACGATTACCTTCACTGCTACGAGTTACCCGCCCCAAGGTGGGGGAAACTGCAGGACTGAGCCGGTCGGGGTCCTGCTCGACACCTTCGTCGTACGGGCGCTGCTCGTCCCCTCGCTGACCCTCCCGGCTCAGCCGGGTTGCGGCGCGGGCTGGGCGTCGGCGATCTCGAGCGTGTCAGCGGGGGCGTTCTGCCGCCGGGACAGGGCGAGGAAGGGCAGGGCCAGAATCGAGATCCCGGCTCCCATTACGTAGGACGGCGCGTAGCCCCAAACGTCGGCGGCGCGACCGAGCAGCGGCTGGGTCCAGACGCCGCCGGTGGAGGACATCATCGAGTCGAAGGAGAGGATCGTCGCCCGCTGGCGGGAGGGGATCAGGCCGTTGAGGTAGGTCTGGCGGATCGGCAGCGTCGCGGCGAACAGCAGGCCCCAGACGACGATCAACCCGATCACCGCCCAGAAGCTCTCGACCACCCCGATCAGGCCGAGGGTGACGACGCTGAGCCCCGCCGTCGCGATCAGCGCTGAGGTGCGGCGCTGGAAGAGGCGGCGGATGCGGGGCGCCGCTACCCCGCCGGCGATCTGGGCACCGGCGACGATTGCCGCCACCAGACCCGCGATTTGGTAGGCCTGCGGGTCCCCATACAGCTCCAGCAGGTACGGCTGCAGGGCGTAAAAGGCGTAGATGCCGACGCCGCCGGTGAACAGCGACTCGACCATCAGCCACTTGACCGCGGGGACGCGCCAGCCGTACTCGATCGAGTTGGCGGCGATCTTTCGCATCTCGGCCAGCGGACGGCCACCCTTCTCGGGGCTGAAGCCGATGTCGTACATGAGTCTGTAGGCGACTCCGAGCATCACGATCAAGATTGCGCCACGCAGCACGAACGGCACTCCCAAGCTGGTCTGCCGAGCGATGAAGCCCCCCGCCACCGAGCCGGTGAGCATCGCCGCGCCGCTGACGATCTGGCCGCGGCCGAACACGGCCTCCATCTGGCCGCTGAAGCCGGTCGCGGTTAGGGCGTCGACCAGCCACGCCTCGACCGCGCCGGAGAAGAAGGTGAAGCCGAGGCCGAGCAGCATCGATGCGATCGCCCACTCCCAGAGCGGAGCCTCGATCTGCCAGAGGAACACGTAGAGGAAGGTCGACGCGGTCAGCGTCACCGTGCCGAGCAGATAGGAGGCGCGGCGGCCGACCGTGTCGGCGACGATCCCGGTCGGGACCTCGAACAGCACCATGCCGGCGGTGAAGAAGGCGTTGGCCGCGAACGCTTCCAGGTTCGAGAGGCCCGCGTCGAGCAGGAAGATCGTGTTGATTCCCCAGATGAAGGACGCGGCCAGCGTGTTCCCGAGCAGGAGCGTCAGGTAGGTGCGCTGAATCGAGCGAGGCGTCGGCATCGGCGCTAAGGATGACGACGGGGGCGCATCGCCCCGCGGCAATTACGCTTAGGGGGCATGGGCAAGATCCTCTACACGGCCGAAGCGCACGTGAGCGGCGGCAGGGTGGCCGGCCACGGCCGCACCTCCGATGGCGCGCTCGAGGTCGATCTGCGCACCCCGCCCGAGCTGGGCGGGGAGGACGGCGGGACCAACCCAGAGCAGCTCTTCGCGGTCGGCTACGCGTCCTGCTTCGAGAGCGCCGTGGAAGCGGTCGCCCGCCGGCAGAAGCTCGAGCCGGGCGAGGTCGAGATCGACTCCAAGGTGATGCTGGTGACCGGCGAGGAACGCAGCTTCACGATCGCGGTCGAGCTTGCGGTGACGCTGCCCGCGATGGGGGGCGAGAGCGCGGTCGAGCTGGTCCGCGCCGCCCACAAGGTCTGCCCCTACTCGAACGCGACCAGGGGCAACATCGAGGTGACGCTGAACGCCAACGGCACCCCGGTCGACCTCTAGCGCCCGGCTCAGAGGCCGGCGGGGTGACGCGCGACGAACCTGCTCGGGTCGACTTTGTCCGTGTGCCAGCGCGGTCCGGTTACCCCCGGTGGATTGCCGCGGGTATCGAAGCGCAGCCCGGCGATGACCATGTAGACGTGGTGGTAGTTGGCGTAGACGGTGATCCAGCGCCCGATTCCGCCCAGCCCCCAGTACTCCAGCTGGCCCGAGACCATCGTCGTCTCGAGCTGGCCGGCTCCGTGCAGCGCGTAGCCGACGGCCCCCGAGCAGTCATAACCGGGGGACCACCAGCGCGCGTGACCGCCGCCCCAGATGTACGGCTTGTGGGCAATCTGGTTGGCGGCCGCGATCGCCGCCTTCACCGTCGCGGGAGCATTCGGGGGCGCGATCGCACCGCCGTCGAGGAGAGTCGCCCCGCAGGTCGAGCTGGTCCTCACCACGTCGGTCGAGGTCGGAACGCAGTTGTACCCCCAAGGCACAGCCTGCGCCGCCGCTCCCGGTGCACCAAAAGCAGTTATCGCCGCCGCGGTCGCGAGAGCGAGCGCGATTCTCTTTCTGATCCGGCGCGCGATTCAGAAAGGCTACGCGGGCTGTCCGTAGCTCGCTGAAGACTCCCGCTCTCGATGGTGACCAAGTTCCTTCGTCGGGCCTCGAAGAGTGGCCGCAGAGCGCCAGCACCTGCGCGGCGCACGCCAGCTGCCCCACGGCGCAGTCGTTCCTATTACCTGGTTGCAGGGGTAGCACTCGACCGGGAGCTCGAACGGCTGCGGGCACTGGCGGTCTTCGGCGACGGTCCGCTCGCGGCCCACAAGCCCGAGCTCAAGGTGCGCCGGGCCAGCAAGCGCCCAAACCGCCTCGGCTTCGCCGTCCCCACTGAGTTCCGCCTCCAGGTCACCGCGTATCCCGGAATCCGCCCCGGTGACGTCCTGGAGACGCTCCTCCACGAGCTGGTCCACCTCCACGTGGGCCGCGCCGCCGAGTCCCATGCGTGGCATGGCCGAACCTTCAAGCAAGCCCTGGCAGCGGCGATGAAGGAGGCCTACGGGGTCGACATCCGGCCGCCGTCGAGCACTCGCCACGGCACCTACGCCGAAGCGATCGAGCGGGCGCAAGGCGCCTGAGCCTTACCCCTCAGCCGCAGCAAGCCCGTCAGTCTCGCGGGCCCGCTTTTCAGTGCCGCCGCCGTCGTGTATCGCTGACCTTGCGTCCAAGCGTGCGGTCCGTCGTGGTGAATGGATTGCTTGAGCGAGAAGCCCGCCTCCAAATCCAAGAGGATGATCTGTTGCCGTTCGCCGAGGGACCTGTTCGCGGATCCCTCCAGGCCTCCGGCGATCACCTCGGCGACTCGTTTGTCCAGGTCGCTCTCCTCCTTGAGCCTCCTCGCCGAACACACTCGGTGCGAGCATCTCGACACCGTTGTGGCGGACCCGGCGCATCTCGGCGACGAGCAGCGAGAAGGCGGCCCGATCGTTTAGGTAGAGCACGGTTTGTTTGAGGACGTCAGTCAGCTGATCAACGGCCACAACCAGGCGGAAATGCCCGCCCTCAAGGCTTAGTGCGACGGTCTCTTCCCAGGCAAAAGGGTCGAAATCTTCAGTGGTACGTTCACGCATCGCGTCGATCAGATCAATCTCGAGCCGATCCGACACCAAGCGACGGAAGTCACCGAGCTTCATGCCTTTCAGGGATCCGGCGTACTCGAGAACCTGACCAAGCACCTCGCGCCGTGATCCGGCATTGCGATCGAGCTTGCACTCGCAGAGCGTGATCACCCCGTCCTGGTCGACGGCGACGACATCGATGCGGCCGCCTTCAGGAGATGAGTAAGTCCATCGGTTGAGCCTAGCCAGGGTGGTGTCAAAAGGAAGGCAGGTGGTCAGGGCAACAACGGAGGTGACGGAGCCGACCTTCCAGCTTGATCCCCCAAAATTGGCTCAAAGGCCGCGTCCATCTCCTCTCGAATGCTGAGCCCCTCAGCGCGAAGCTCGAGAATTGCCGCCCGTTGCTTCGCCAACTGTTTCTCAATCTTTGCGGCGCTGGGACCTTTTGGCATCTGAACCTTGAGGTCAAGCAGCTCTGGTGGATTCAGTCGAGCGTGACGCTTCCCGGCCTGTAGACGCCGGTAGGCCTCACGCATCTCGGGCAGGAGCAGCAGGTAGGCGACCACTAAGAGGGGAGTCTCATCCAGCCGTTTAAGGCCAATCCACTCAGTGGTTCCGAGGTCGTCCTGCCCGGGCTCGATGACTATCTTCCCGAGGTACGGTTCGAGCTTGGAGAACAGCAGTTCAGCACCCCGAAACGAGACCTTGTCGGAGCCGATCTCATCCAGCGTGGGTACTTCGCTGGAAAGGAAGGCCTGTCGACCCTCAACGTACTCCAGGTCGACAACCGAGGTCTCCTGATCGAGAGTACCTTTCTCCGTTTTGCCGAGACGAACGATCTTGAGGTAATCCCGCAAGGGGCGCGCCTTGTCCGGATCCCCCATCACATGGCCGTTCTGGAAGTCCCACAGCCAGCGATACTTCGGATCAAGGCGAAGGCCCGTGCGACTGGCCACCTTGCTCAGGGTCGTGCGGAACCCGAAGCGCGGATCTGGGGTCCGCGACGGGTCTTGCCACCGCTCCAGCACGCTGTCGCCGCCAGTCCCATCCTCGTCCTCTAGGTCATTCGGTCGCGGCAGGTCCGGAAGACCTTTGCGGCGCTTGTAGCCGACTGATTGTGGCTCAGCCATAAACACTTCCTCGTCGGCCCAGCCAAGCCGATCAAGGACAGCTGCGATCCGCTGATGCTCGTCCTCTGCGGGCGCCTTTTTCTTGACCTGCCGGTACTCGGTCTTCCAGGCTGAGATTTCATCCGGCGTTCGCTTCTCAGCAAGCACTATCGCGGTCTTCGTACTGGTGAAGGGCCGGAACGCGTCGTATGGCAGGGAGACCACGGCTTGGAGCTTGAAGTGCTCGATCAGGAAGCGACGGATGCTGATGTTCCTGCTCGTGTCGAGAATGGACTCCGGAACGATGCAGCAAAAACGGCCGCCCGCGCGCAGCAGCTGGTACCAGCGCTCGATAAATAATGCCTCGCTGACCCCGACCGGCAGCTCGACGAAGGTCTCCCGCACTTTCTTCAGTTCGTCTTCCGGGAAGGTAAGCGAAAAGGGTGGGTTAGAGACGACCAGGTCGAATTGCTCGTTGAGGGGGCCGGTGTATCGTCCGTCAGAAGGGTCGGCGCTCTGGGTGCTGCCCAAAACGTTGCTGCGTCCCTCCAGTATGTACTCGTCAAAGGGCGCGAGGCCGGAGGCGATCCAGGTATTCATGCTCCCGTCGCTGTGCAGAACCATGTTGACCTTCGAGGCCAGACCAAGGTCATAGTTGTTCTCGACGCCAAATAGGAACGTCTGAGCCCAACGGTTTCCCGACCCGCCGAACCACTGATTGTGGTAGTCCCGAAGCCTCGGAGCAAGTTGACTCCGCACCGCCGGATCCGCGAGGCCAGCCCGGACTTGACGCATGTACTCGATCAGGAAGCTGCCGGCGCCGCAGGAAGGATCGATCATGAAAGGAAGCAGCGGCCTGCCGTTCGCGTCGAGTTTCGTGAGCATGCTCTGCTTGGCGCCCTCGACCGCCTCGCTGAGCTCGAGCATGAAGCGGATGAGCTTCATCGGGGTGAAGAACTGTCCCTTTGACTGAGTGAAGTCCTGGGCGACAATCTGCTCGAAGAACTCGCCGAGAAGGTCGCCGGGGTGGACGTTCTCGGTAATCGACAGGCCTTCGAGTCGCCCAACGACAAATGCAAGCTTCTCGGCGGAGATCCTCGCGGTGTCGAATGCGGGGCCTTCGGTGGCCTCCGGCAGGGCGAGGTAGGAGGTCTCCGCTTCCTTGTACATGGCGTTCAAACGTTTGGTGAGTGCCTGCGGGCTCTCCGGTGTCACGGCGTCGCCAAGGCGCTGAAACCGGTATGGCTTATCCGGGCCGGTGAGCTGCTCGTCGAATATCTTCGCCAGGATCAGCTTGGTGATGTATACGAATACCTCGTTGTTATTCGTACCCCCGCCGCCCCAAATGACGTCGTGGAGCTCCGTGCGGAGACGGGCGAAAGTCTCAGGAGTTACGGCTTTGTCAAGCGGCTGCAGTTTGGAGGTCGGCGACTCGACGTTCCCAAACCGTCGCTTAAGGGCTTTTCCGTAGGCCGTTGGGAGGACGTCGATGAGGGGCTGGCCGGCATCGTCCCAAGCTCCATAGTCGTCATGAAGAGCGGTGTCGATGATGATCGATCGCTCGTGTAACGATCCTTCCTTCAGTTCGACAGTGAAGTAGACGAGGTACTTCGGCCTTGGTACCTCTTGACGGGAGAGGCGGAACAGTTGCCCGTCGATGTACTTGATCTCGTGGTCGTACTCCGACGGGGCCTTGCACTCGATAAAGAGGAATGCGTCACCTAACTGTTTCTTCGGAGGTTTCCGCACCAGGATGTCCACCCTGCCGCCCTTGCCCGGCCTCCCAACCGCCTTGTAGACCTCCTCCAGAAGCAGGGTGTCCTCACCAGCCGGATAGGCAAGTTGTCCCACCAGCTTGACGAGCAAATATGCGCGAACGAGCTCCTCGTCGCCGATAGCCGTCCTCGTCCCGGTGAACCCTGGGGCCGAGGGGTGGATGGACAGCCCGCTGGCCTCGTACTCGACGAAGCCGCTGCCGTCCTCGTCCATAGCTATTTCTCGGACGACTTTCGTGCCGTCGGGATTGGCCTCAATAGCGGCTTTGAGCGCTTTGCGTAGGGCGAGATCCACGCGGCGACTCTATCTATGTCGAAAGCCGGAGCGGCCTATTCTGGGATCGCGATGGAGCGGGTGCCGCTGCGCGCGCTGCGGCTATTTGCTCACGGTCGCGGTGGCGCTGGAGTAGCCACTCAGCGCCGCCGTGATCGTGTGGGTGAAGGCACCGCTGGCGGGGGCGGTGTAGGTGAATTCGGTGGCCGAGACGGCGGGCCCGCTTGCGGGGATTGCCAGCGGCGAGCCGGTTATCGTGCCGCCGGTGGTGACCGTGACGCCGACGCTTTTGGCGGCGCCGATGTTGGAAACGACGTTGCCGGCGCTGTCGGTGATGCTGACGTCGGCTTTGACGGTGCCTGAGTTGCCGAGCGCGGTGATCGCGCAGGTGAAGAGGCAGGGCGAGCCAATCGAACCGGCGCTGGCGACGAGCTCGGTGAAAGCGAGTTTCGAGGCGGAGCCGACCAAGACGGTGAGCGCCAGCGGCGTTGGCGTCGTCAGCGTGCCGTCGGTGGCAGAGACGCTGGTCACACCCGCTTTGGTCAGTTTCGCGTAGCCGTTTTTCGAGCCGGCCACGGCGGCGACGCCAGCGCTGAAGGTAAGTGCGGTCGCGCTGCCGAAGTTGACTACGGTGCCGGCGTTGTCGACGACCGTCGGCAGCGCCCCACTGGGACTCGCCGAGGCGCCCGAGAAGGTGACGTTTTTCGCGCCGGTGTACGTGGTGGCGGTGTTGCCGTAGGTGTCCTGCGCGGTGGTCGTCAGGTTGAAGTTCGCCGCCGCCACCGGGGTCGCGGTGGACGAGGTGAGCAGGAGTTTCGACGCCGGGTCGGGGGACACGGTCACGGTCACCGCGGTCGGGGTCGTGATCGACCCCTCGGTCGCTTTGACCGCAGTGGAGCCGCCTTTGAAGAGCCTCATCGTGCCGCCGACGCCTTCGCCGCCGAGCGCAACGCCGGCGCTGAACTCGATCGCGGTGGCGCTGCCGAAGGCGATCTCGGCCCCGCTGGAGTTGGACACGGTCGGCAAGTTGCCGCCAGGGCTAGCGGAAGCGCCGGAGAAGACGAGGCTGTGGGATCCGACGTGGCTGGTCGCGGTGTTGCCGTAGGTGTCCTGCGCGGTGATCGTGAGGTTGTCGGTGGCCCCGGCCGCTGGGGTCGCGTTCGCCGCGGCAAGCACGTATTTGGAAGCAGCGGCGGGACTGACGGTAAGCGCGAGCGGCGTCGGCGTCGTCACCGAGCTCTCGCTGGCCGCAACGTTGGCGGGACCCGCTTTGTAGATTTTCAGGACACCGTTTTTGGTCGAGCTGGTGATCGTGGCGACGCCGGCGCTGAAGGTGAGCACCGTCGCGTTGCCGAAGGCGACCGCGGTGCCCGAGGCGTTGGCGACGGTGGGCGCGTTATTCGCCGGGCTCGCAGAGGCACCGGAGAAGACCAGCGAGTGCGAGCCCGTGTAGGTCGTGACGGTGCTGTTGTTGGCGTCTTTGGCGGTGATAGTGAGGTTGACCGAGCCCCCAACGGCAGGGGTTGCGGTGCTGCCGGAAATCGTGAATTTGGTCGTTTCCCCGACCGTCACGTTCGCCGTTTTGGTGCCTCCCGCGGCGGTCCATGTCATCCACTGTGCGGTCACCCTGTAGGTGTGTTCGCCGACCGCGACGCCGGCGTCTTTACAGGTGATCACCGTGGTCGGCGCCGCAGCGGTCGGGCAGTTTCCGGCTGGGTTGCCGCCGTCGCGGGTGACGAAGTAGGTGACCGAGCCGGTGCCGGGAGGCGTTACCGCGCCCCAGGACAGGGTGACGGTGCCGCCCACGGCCGGGGTCGCGGCACTGAGCGACGGCGCCGTCAGGTTCGTTACGGCCGCCGAGGCGGTGCCGCTGCCTGCGCTCGAGAAGTAGGCGAGGGCGTTGCCGCCTACGGCAACGACGAGGGCCGCCAGCAGAGTTGCCGCGAGTCCGGTTCCGCGTACACGCTTCATCCGTGCGCCTCACCGTTGAAGACGAGCGGCAACTCGGCACCCTGGCAGGCATCCTGGTTGACCGGGAGGTTGAGCATGCTGATCGTCGGGGCGGAGGTGGTCTCCGTCGGCAGGCTGACCGAAGCTCCCGTGGGCACGATCAACGGCGCCGCCGGCGAAGCGCTCGACGGGGTCAGTGCGAAGTTTTGGGCCGAGCAGTTCGGCGGGTCGCTGGCGATCGCGACGATCAGGCTGGTGACTTCGATCGCGCCCGGATTCGGGTTGGTGACCAGAATCGGCACCTGCTGCGGGGGAAAGCCGGGATAGAGCTCTTCGAGCTCTCCCAGCAGTTCGATCGAGAACGGCTTCGGATCGTCCACCTTTGGTTGCGGAGTGGGGGAGGGCTCCACCTGCCGCCACGAGTGGCTGATGACGGGACCCGGGCGATCGGCGCGGTTGAGGGCTCGGACCGCGATGGAGTGAGGGCCGAGGGCGAGCCCGGTTAGCCGGTACGGTGAGCTGCAGGCTCTCCACTCGCCGTCGTCGAGCTTGCACTGAAAGCGGCGCGCCGGCATCACTCTCCCACCCGAGGGTCCCGGCAAGGGCTGGAGTGGGGGCTGCGATCGGGGCGGGACGTGGAACCTGAACTGAGCCTCGGCCAGGGCCGAGACCGCTTCCGGGTATTCGATGAATCGCGGCCGCAGCAGTGCTTCTTGCCCTTTGCCCGGCGCTGCGTCGGCGCCGCGCTGGGGCGCAACGTTGACTGGCTTGCTCCCAGTCAGGCCCAGGGCCTGGCCTGCGGGACGGGTCGCCGCGTAGGCAGCCGCCCCGAGGCAGGCCGAGACGGCGGTCAGGGCGGCGATCACCCTGACCGCGCGTGCACGGCTTGACGCTATGCGCCCAGGAGACATGGGCCCGCTCGGGTTGGGACCGCTAGTTGTTTTTCAGCGTCAGCGTCAGCGTCGCGCCCTGGCAGGCGTCCTGGCTAACCTCCGTGTCGTTCATCGCCAGCGAGCCGTTCGGCGTGACCGCTTGGCCGTTCCCCGGCGCGTAGGTTTTGTTGACGACGACATCGGCCATCGTGAAGTCCGGGTTGCCGCCGGTGATCACGACGCTGCAGCTCGCGTGGCCGGCGTCGGCGGTGATTTTTTCCAGCGAGATCGTGCCGACTCTCTGTTTGCCCGAGGAGGGGTTGTCGACGGTCAGCGTGACCGGTGAGGACGAGCCCGGGTAGAGGTTCCCGGTCACGGTCCCTTTCAGGGTCACGGCCGAGGCGGTGCCGACCGTTGCGGTCGCCGTGCCCGAGCCGCTGGTCGTGAAGTACGCATAAGCGCCGGCGGCGATGGCCAGCACGCAGAAGCCGGCGAGCACGGTCATCGCCCGCCTTGTGGTGAGGATCTTCATGCCTGTCTCCTTGGTAGCGCCGAGTCCATGTCCCGGCCGGTCTCCCACCATCGGCGCCTTCCAAGGCCAACTTGAGCGGTAAAGAGGCAATGCAAGAAGTCGCGTTGTACGAAATGGAGCCCGACAGACACCCAGCGGTTCCTATGCGCTCGCTTAGGCCGGCTGGTCGAGGAATTGCAGGCACGGCGTCTGCACGAGCGAAGACGCTCGCCTGGCGATTATCGCCAGGCTTGTGAGCTGCTCTTGGCTGGACCCATCGCTGGCTCGCCACCCCGCAATGCGGTCGGCGCTCCTGAGCCTTCTGCAACAAAGAGCGATTCGCCCGGACTTAGGGCTCCAACTCCAACACCACCTCGAACTTCTCTACGGCGGTGCGCTCACCCATGTCGTTGTCTCCACTCGGCGGCGACATCGAGTTCAGCGTCTCGTTCCCTTCGCGGTAGTCCTCCTCGCTCTCGAAGAAGGCGATCGCCAGCGCCTTTTTGCCCTCACTGTCGTTGAGGATCAGCAGCTTCTTGGCCGGGAGCCCTGGCGGTGGACCGCCCCCGGCCTCGTTCTGAGCGCTGATCTCGGCGGCGGCCTTTGCTCCGTCGCCGCTCGTGAACGGGCTAGAGCACGCTCGCGCCGCTGGATGACCGCAAAGGCGCCAGCTCTGAGGCGGATGGCGCTGTAGCTTGGTTCCCTTCGCTACTCGGGGGCCGCGCCTGGACGACCCGGTTCCGGCCGCGCGTGACGCGTCTCCACATCCGGGCTGGCGGCGCCGGCGCCGACGCCGAGCACGCCGAGCACGATGTGGAGCACGTTGTCCTCGTCATTGATTGGGATGAATCCGAGAATCGACTCACCCCCGCCGATGATGAAGCCCCAGATGGCGACGACTATGTACACGGCGCCGAATGCGAGCGCGTAAAGCCGGGCTGCCCGGGGACCTGACATGAAGGCAAGGACGCCCAAACCTCCGGTCAAGATGTGGATGAGGTTGTGCCACGCGTTCACGTCGAGGACGCCGAACACGGCGTCGACCGAGCCCGGGCTGCCGAACGAGGCGCTGTAGAAGAAGCCGATGATGCCGGCAACCAGCAGAATGCCCCCGACCAGTCCGGCGTAGAGGCTGGCGGGAGTGGGGGATTCGCGCATCTTTTCGTCTCCTTTTTGAGATACGCAGACGATCACAAACCTGGTACCCGTCGATGTCGTCGGTCAACCCAAGTCTGCGCCTCTCGTGGTCCTCCACCATCCCTGGACCTCTGAGCCTATTCCAATGCCTGTAAGACACGCTTTTTCCGAGCGGGCGGCGGGCCACGGCAGGTTTTGGGTCCCCCGGAGCGGGTATTTCGACCTAAGGAAGGGTGCCCCGATTAACAGGGCAGAGCCCGAGATGAGCGCTGAAGAACTCGATCGAATTGGCGAGGCGAGCTGCCGAGGCGAGCTGCCGCCGGAAGACGCCAGTCTGCCTTTGGGCCCGGGCCGATTCGGCTGGCGCAGGCTTGGGGCGAGACGCGAATGACGGCACGGCAGGAGAAGGGAAAGCCATGCGGAGCTATTTGATCTCTCTCATAGTCATAGCGGGCCTGGCCTGCTTGGGCCTGGTCGCCTGTGGCGATGATGACAACGGCGCCGCGCCCGAGGCGAGCACCCTGCAGCCCGCTCAAGCCCAGGACGCCTCGGGAAGTGTGACTTGGTGCATCGGGAAAGACACCAGCGGCGCCTTCACGGCCGCGGTCGAAGCTTTCAACAAAGAAAATCCGAACCTGAACGCCGATCTCCTTGAGCTTCCCGAATCGGCTGACCTTCAGCGCGAACAGCAGGTGCAGCGCCTGCGGGCCGAATCGAGCGAGTGCGACGTGCTCGGCATGGACGTGATCTGGACTGCCGAGTACGCGGCGGCCGGGTGGCTTTACGACATTACCCCGGTCGTCGACCAACACGAAGACGAGTTCATCCCCTCGACCGTCGAAACCGTCGAGTACGAAGGCAAGAAGTGGGCGCTGCCCTACAACACCAACGCGGGGTTCGTCTACTACCGGACCGATCAGGTGTCCCAGCCGCCGACGACCTGGGAGCAGGTCTACGAAGAGGCCCAGAAACAAGATGGCCTGGTCTACCAGGGCGAACGGTACGAGGGGCTGACCGTCGGCTTCCTCGAGCTGCTTTTCAGCGCCGGCGGATCGGTGCTCTCCGAGGATGGGGAAACCGTTGAAATCGACTCGCCCGAGGCGCGCGAAGTGCTCGAGTTCATGGGCAACGGCGTCAAGGACGGGGCGGTGCCGAAGGCGGTCACCACCTACGAAGAGGAGAGCTCGCGGCGGGCCTTCGAGGCCGGCAATGCGACGTTCATGCGCAACTGGCCGTACGCCTACGCGCTCGGCAAAGAATCGGCGATCGCCGACGACTTCGACATCGCCACCTTCCCGGGCTTCGCCGGGAACGAAGGCGCGGGCGTGGTGGGCGGCTACAACCTCGGGATCTCAGCATTCAGCGACAACCCAGAGGGCTCGCTTGCCTTTGCCGAATTCCTGGTGACGCCACAGGTGCAGAAGCAGGCGATGGAAGCCACCCTCCCGGCGACGGTGACCGCGGTCTACAAGGACCCGAAAGTACGTAAAGCGCTCCCGTTCGCGCCGGAACTGCTGAAAGCGGTGGAACAGGCCGAGGCGCGCCCCGTTTCGCCGGTCTACACGCAGATATCCCAGGCGATCTACGACAACGTCTTCGAAATCCTCAACGGGAGGATCTCGCCCGATGAGGCCGCAACGACGATGAGCTCGCAGATCGAGGAGGCATTGGAAAGGTTCTAGTGGCCCCGGGGGCCGCAAGCCTGCACCGCCGCGGGCACCGTTCCGTCTTCCGTGAGGAGCGCCGCCTCGGGGCGGCGATGCTGACCCCGGCGCTGGCGGTCATCGCTCTCGTCGCCGCCTACCCGATCGGCTACGCGGTCTGGCTGTCGCTTAACGAGTACAGCGTGATCACCCCGGGCCTCTCGAGGTTTGTCGGGCTCGACAACTACAGCGAGGCGCTCGGATCGTCGGAGTTCTGGGACGCGATGATCACCACCCTGGTGTTCACCGCGGCCTCGGTCGGCCTGGAGCTGGCGATCGGCCTCGGCATGGCGCTGGTCATGCACCAGGCGTTCCGGGGCCGGGCGCTCTTGCGCGCCGTCGTCCTAGTCCCCTGGGCGATCCTCACCGTGGTCACCGCGATCACTTGGCGGACGATCTTCGAGCCCGAACTCGGCTTCGTCAACACGATGCTGACGACCCTCTCGCTGCCGGGCGGGGACGTCGTCTGGCTTGGCGAGCGCGGCTACGCGCTGGGGGTGATGATCCTCGCCGACGTCTGGAAGACGGCGCCGTTCATGGCGCTGCTCATTCTCGCCGGCCTGCAGGGAATCCCCGACGAGCTCCACGATGCGGCCAAGGTGGACGGGGCGAGCACCTGGCAGCGCTTCCGCAGCATCACCCTCCCTTTGCTGGTCCCGGCGATCACCGTGGCGCTGATCTTCCGCACCCTCGATGCGATGCGGGTCTTCGATCTTCCCTACGTCCTCACCAAAGGCGCCAACGGGACCGAAACGCTGTCCCTGATCGCCCAGGAGGAGCTGGTGACCAACCGCAACACCGGCTTGGGCTCTGCCCTCTCGGTGCTCACCTTCCTCACCGTGATGGGGGTCTCGTTCCTCTACATCCGCTTTATCGGCGGCAACCTCCGCACCCTGACGGAGGACGAGCAATGAGCGATCGCGCCGAGGGGGCAAGGGGGAGGCAGATCCTGCTCTGGGTGGGGGTCGCGGCGATCGTCGTCTTCTGCCTCTTTCCTTTCTACTGGCTGATCAACACCTCGCTGAAGAGTGGCGCCGATCTCTCGGGCGCCGCCCTGCTGCCCCCCAGTCCGACCGTCGACAACTACACCTCGATCTTCGAAGACACGGCCTTCACGAATGCGCTGCGAAACAGCGCGATCATCGCCGGCAGCGTCACCGTGCTCTCGCTGCTGATCGGCTCCTTCGCCGGCTACGCCCTCGCCCGCCTGCGCCTGCCGTTCAAGTTCCTGATCCTCGCAATCGTCCTCTCGATCTCGACCTTCCCCCCGATCGCGATCGCCGCGCCGATCTTCGAGCTGTGGACCGACATCGGCCTCTACAACACCTACCTCGGCCTGATCCTGCCTTCGCTCGCCTTCGGGCTGCCGCTGACGGTCTTCATCATGGCCTCGTTCTTCCACGACATCCCGCGGGAGCTGGAGGACGCCGCGCTGGTCGACGGGGCGACGCGCCTGCAGGCGTTCCGCAAGGTGGTGGTCCCGCTCGCCGCGCCCGGCGTCGTCACCGCCGGCCTGCTGGTCTTCATCTTTGCCTGGAACGAGTTCCTCTTCGCGATCACGCTGACCAGCACCCCGGAGCGCCGCCCGGTGCCCGCGGCGATTGCCTTCTTCACCGGCAGCCAGCAGTTCGAGGTCCCACTGGGGACGATCAGTGCCGCATCCGTAGTTGTCACGATCCCCTTGATCGTCCTCGTGCTGATCTTCCAGCGCCGTATCGTCGCCGGCCTCACCGCAGGCGCGGTGAAGGGCTGATGACCGGCCTAGGTCGTCGCCATGCGGCGTCCTCAGTCGCCCGAATAGCGCCGCTATTCGGGCTCCCTGCATCCTTGCCTGGCAATGCCTGGGCCTCGTCATCGCGCGATCGGGTCCCGGGGCTCGATGAGCTGCTCTCGCCGGCGGGCTGGCCCTACGCGAGCGCGGCGCCGGTCGAGCCCGGTGATCCGGGGCGCTTCAACGCGCTGTTCGGCCGCGACGCCGCGATCACCTCGCTCGAGGTGCTGCCGGCGCGTCCCGACGTCGCCCGAGCCACGCTCCGCGGGCTCGCGGCGCTCCAGGGCCGCCGTGACGACCCTGAGACCGACGAGGAACCGGGCAAGATCGTCCACGAGTGGTGGCCACGGGCCCCGGCCGACCTTCTGCGGGCCGGCTGGCCGGTTCGCGATGGCGAGCTTCGCTACTACGGCTCGGCGGACTCGACCCTTTGGTTTCTTATCCTGCTCGCGTCGCTCGGCGACCGCGCGCTGGAGGCGGAGCTGAAGGAGGCCAGGAGAGCAGCGGGCGGCTGGCTCGCGAGGATGCTGGATCGGGGGGGTGGTTTGGTCCGCCACGGGCCGCGCCGGGGGCCCGGCGGCCTCGCTCAGCAGGGTTGGCGCGATGCGATCGACCCCGCCGATCCCAGCCAGCACGGTGGCGGCATCCTAGAAGCGGGCGGCAATGCCCCACGGCCGCCGCTCGCCGACGCCGATACCCAAGCCGTTGCTGTCGTCGCGCTCCGTGCCCTTGCCGAGCTCTCCCGCGAGGAGCGCTGGGCGGCGGAGGCGGCGCGGGTCGCGACGCGGGTCGAGGAGGCATTCGACCCCGAGACGATTGCGCTCGACGGCGACTGCAGAAAGGTTCGCGGCGCCGGCTCCCAGCTGGGCTGGCTGCTGTGGGCGGACGCCCTGTCCCCGCCCGCCCGCGAGCGGGCAGTGGAGAGGCTCTGTCGTGCCGACGTGTTCACGCCCTGGGGCTTGCGGACGCTGTCTTCGGAGCACCCCCAGTTTGGGCCGGAGGCCTACCATCGTGGCGCGGTGTGGCCATTCGACTCCTGGCTCGGCTGGGGAGGGCTGCGTGCCGTCCGACCGCAAGCGGCGGAGCGGCTTCGTCGCGGGATTCTGGACGCGATCGAGGCAGTCGGCGGGGCGCCGGAGCTGTTCGCGGTCGGCCCCGAAGGGCCGGAGGCGATCCCGATCGCCAACCGCGTGCAGGCTTGGACTGTGGGGGCCCGCTGGGCCCTGGAGAACGAATGGGATGCTCGTTCACTGTCCTGGCCAATTGCGCAGGACGCGCACCATCGGTCCCCGTAGCGTGTTTCGCGAGAACGGGCCCTCGGTGGTATCCGCCTCCTTGTCGCTCTGGGTTGCCACGGATAGGCTTGACTAAGCGTCGCCAAAGGTCGTTGTCTCGTTTGTCAACGGCGATTCATCGCACGAGGATGAGGAGCACTTCAATGTTGGCTGAGCAGGGCGACCCGCACCGGCTGGCGGCGCTCGCGGCGCTCGCGAGCGCCGCGGTCCTCGCAATCCTCAGCATCGACATCGTCGTCTCGCAGTTTCCCCGGGGCCTGATCGTTCTAGCCTGCCTCGTGATCGCGTTCGCGGCGGTTTGGTACGGCCTGACCCGCACCGGGGGAGCGAGGCTTCTGGGATCTGGAATAGCGATCCTGGCGGTGGCGGCGATCGTTGCCGTGTTGATCGCTGACGGCGATCACTTCGCGCAGGCTCTCGTGATTGTGGTGGGCCTGGGGCTGATGCTCCTTGCGACGCGATCGGCCTTCAAGATCCATGTCCCGCTCCACCCGGCACCGGACCCTCGCCACCCCGTGCTCTTCTACAACCCCAAGTCAGGTGGGGGGAAGGCCGAGAAGTTTCATCTTGCCGAGGAGGCGCGCGCTCGCGGCATCGAGCCGATCGAGTTGAAGCTCGGTACCGACCTCGAGCAGCTCGTTCGCGGCGCAGTAGCTGATGGAGCCGACGCGCTGGCAATGGCCGGCGGCGACGGCTCCCAGGCCGTCGTCGCCATGGTTGCCGCCGAGCAGGGGTTGCCCTATGCCTGTATTCCGGCTGGGACCCGCAACCACTTCGCGCTCGACCTTGGGGTCGACCGCGACGATGTCATCGGCGCGCTTGACGCCTTCGTCGGCGGTCGCGAAAGGCTGGTCGATCTTGCCGAGGTCAACGGCGGCGTTTTCGTCAACAACGTCTCGATCGGCCTCTACGCCGAGGCCGTCCAGCGCGAGGGTTATCGGGAGGCGAAGCTGCGGACCATCCTCGACACTCTGCCCGAGGCACTGGGGCCTGAGGGCAAAGGGCTGGACTTGCGCTGGACTGGCCCCGGAGGGCATGAGCATTCCTCCAGTGCGGCGATCCTCGTCTCCAACAATCGCTACCGCCTCGGGCGTGCGATCGGCTCGGGCACCCGGCCGAAGATCGATGATGAGCTGCTGGGGATAACCATTGCTTCCGCGCCGGTTGCAGGCCGGCGCCTTTTCCAGCGTCCCTGGCGAGAGTGGTCCGCACCCGCGTTCGAGGTTGACGCGGACGGCCCGATCGCCGCGGGTATCGACGGCGAGGCCGTAACTCTGGACCCGCCGCTACGCTTCAGAATCCTGCCGGCGGCGCTGCGGGTGCGGATCGCCGCCGCACACCCCGGAGCCTCCCCGTCCGCGGCGATGCCCGGGGGCGCCTGGGAGACTCTTCTCGCGCTGGCGCGGATCGCTGTACGGGGGACGCCGAAACGCTCGAGACCATCGTCCCGATGAGCGAGTGGCTCAGCGAGGCGAAGACGGTCGACAGCGCCGTCTACGGGGCGATCGCTGCCAGCGAGACCCCCTCGCTGGACATCGCCATGCGAGGTCTTTCCCGCGCCGCCGACCACAGCAAGCTCTGGTTCGCTATCGCGGCCACGTTGGCAATCCTTGGCGGGTCCAGGGGCCGGTTCGCGGCTCGGAAGGGACTCGCTTCGCTCAGCGTCGCCTCCGGCTTCGCCAACCTCGTCGCCAAGCCGCTGACCGCCCGGCGGCGCCCTACGAGGAAGGAGGCCGAGGAGCTCGCGAGCCGCCATGTCCAAATGCCGCGCTCGAGTTCCTTCCCCTCCGGCCACGCCGCCTCCGCCTTCGCCTTCGCCACCGGTGCTGCCGACGCGCAGCCGATGCTCTCGGCGCCACTGCAGGCTCTGGCGACGCTGGTCGGATACTCCCGAGTCCATACCGGTGTCCACTATCCCGCGGACGTGCTCGCGGGTGCGTTCATCGGGGTCAGCGCGGCGGAGCTGGCCCGCCATCTTCTGGACCGCGGCGAACGACGATGAACATTCGGATCGTTTGGCGTGCCCTGCTGGTCCTATTGCTGGACGCCCTCTCCCTGCTGCTGCTCTCCGCGCTCCTCTCAGGTTTCGTCCTCGACGGTGCCGCCGCCGCGCTTGGCGCGGCGGCGGCGATCGGCTTGCTCAACGCGCTGATCTGGCCGGTCTTGGCGCGGATCGCCCTGCCGCTCACGGTCCTCACCCTCGGCGGCGCGGCCCTGCTCCTCAACGGCGTTCTCGTCACCTTCGCCGTCAACCTCCTGCCCGGTGCCCACCTCGACGGGGTGCTCGAGGGGATCGTCGTCACGGTGGCGATGACGGCGCTCACCGCCGGCTTCTACTCGCTGTTGGCGATCGACGAAGACGACTCCTGGTACCGCAATGTCGTCCGCCGGCAGATGCGGCGCCGGGGGCAGCATGTGGAGAGCGAGGTGCCGGGCGTCCTCTTCCTGGAGATCGACGGGCTCGCCCACGACGTCCTGCACCGGGCGCTGGCCGCGGGCGACGCGCCCAACCTCGCCGCCTGGCTGCACGGCGGCTCTCACCGGCTGAGCAGGTGGGAGACCGACTGGTCCTCGCAGACCGGCGCCTGCCAGGCGGGCCTGCTGCACGGCTCCAACGAGGACATGCCGGCCTTCCGCTGGTGGGAGAAGGACCGCGGCGCGGCGATTGTCACCAACCACCCGCGCGACGCCGAAGAGCTGGAGCGGCGGCATTCAGACGGACGCGGGCTGCTGCATGCGGGTGGCGCCAGCCGCGCCAACATCCTCTCCGGCGACGCGCCGCACTCGATGCTGACGATGAGCACGGTGCTGCACCGCCGCCGGCCGATCGGGGTCGACTACGCGGCCTACTTCGCTCGTCCCTATGCGGTTGCGCGCACGCTCGTGCTGGCGCTCGTCGACATCTTCCGCGAGCGCCGGGCGGTGCGGCGGCAGCTCCGCGACGACGTCCGTCCGCGGATCGCCCGTCCGCGCTCCTACGCCGCCGTGCGCGCCTGGGCCACCGTCGTCCAGCGCGACCTTCAGGTCGCCAGCGTCGTCGGCGACGTCCTCGCCGGCCGCCCGCTCGTCTACACGACCTTCCTCGCCTACGACGAGGTCGCCCACCACTCCGGGATCGAACGCGACGACGCCCTCGCTGTGCTGCGCGACCTCGACCGCCAGATCGCCAGGATCGCCCTCGCCTGCGCCGACGCTCCGCGCCCCTACCGGCTGGTCGTCCTCTCCGACCATGGCCAGTCGCAGGGGGAGACCTTCCGCGACCGCTACGGTGCGACTCTCGAGAATCTGGTCCGGTCGGCCTGCGACCCGGAGAGCACGATCGCGGTCGAGGAGGGTGAGGACGACGCGCTCGCCTACCTCAGCGCCGGCCTGACCGAGGTCGCCCGCGACGACACGATCGCGGCGCGCACGGTCCGCACGGCGACCCGCGGCCGCCGCGACGACGGCGTGGTGACGCTCGACGCCGAGGTCCGCGAGGAGGTTGAGCAGGCGCACAGGGGAGAGGTGCCGGAGCTCTCGGTGATGGCCTCGGGTTGCCTCGGCCTGATCAGCTTTCCGCGCGAGCCGGGCCGGGTTCCCCTGGAGCGGCTAGAGGCGCTCTACCCCCGGCTGGTTCCGGCCCTCCGCGACCATCCCGGGATCGGCTTCCTCCTGGTCCGCTCGGAGCGCTTCGGGGCGGTCGCGATCGGCGCCGGGGGGACCCGCTTCCTCGACGAGGACCGGGTCGAGGGCGAGGACCCGCTGGAGCCATTCGGTCCGCACGCCGCTGACCACCTGCGGCGCACCGACGGCTTCCCCCACTGCGCCGACCTGATGGTCAACAGCACCTACTGGCCGCAGTTCGGCGAGGTCGCCGCCTTTGAGGAGCTGGTTGGCTCCCATGGCGGCATGGGTGGGACCCAGGCGCACCCCTTCGTGCTGCACCCGGCCGAGCTCGCCTGGCCCGAGCAGGACGTGGTTGGTGCCGAGTGGGTCCATCGGGTCTTCCGGGGCTGGCTCGCCGGCCTTGGGCACGACGGCTACGGGAGCGAGGTCGTCTCCCCCGGCGCCAGCACCCGCAGCTCCGACTGAGGCGTCAGCTCGCGCATCCAGCGAGCAAGCTCGCGCGGGGGCGAGCGCAGCGGCTCGGGGCGCATTCGCGCCAAGCCGAGTGGATAGAGCGTGCCCCAGTGGATCGGGACCACCAGCTTCGCTGAGAGCAGCGCCGCCGCCCGCGCCGCCCGCTCGGGGTCGAGGTGCCCGGCGCCTATGTTCGTGCCCCAGCCCCAGATCGGCAGCAGGGCGAGGTCGAGTTTGCGCCCGCCGATCGCCTTCATGCCGTCGAAGAGGTCGGTGTCGCCGGCGAAGTAGATGCGCCGCTGTCCGGCGAGTTCGAAGCCGACCGCCCGCGAGGCTCGCTCGAACCTCCGCCCGCTGGGCGGGTGGTTGGCATCGGTAGCGGTGATGCGGACGCCGCCGACATCGCCGGAGTCGCCGGGGGGCAGCTCGCGAACGTTGGAGAAGCCGAGGCGATCGAGGAAGTCCCCCGCCCCCGGCGCGGCGAGCAGCGGCACCGTCCTGCTCAGCCGCCGCAGCGAGGGCACGTCGGCATGGTCGTGGTGGAGGTGGGAGATCAGCACCGCGTCCACGTCCTCCGTCAGTCGGGGGTCGGGGGGCGCCCCGTGGCGCCACAGCGGGCCAACCCGGCTCCGCAGCACTGGATCAGTGAGCAGGCGGACGCCGTCGATCTCGACCAGGACGGTCGCGTGGCCGACGTAGGTGACCCGCGCCGCCGCGGTCATCGCGTGACTCCGAGGCCGTGTCGGGGACGCTGCGTATGGTCCGAAGCTCTGATGAGTCCAAGGCGCGCGATTCGAGGACGGCTGTGGCGCCCCGGCCGCGAAAACGCGCCCCCCGAGGAAGAAGTGATCGAGATCGATCCCGCCGAGCTGGGCGGGATGTTCTCGGCGCCGGCTTGGCTACGCGACCTCGGCTTCAGCGCCTGGTTGCTGGTCGGGGTGGCGGCGGCGCTAGTCGGAGCGATCTTCCTGCTGGCGCAGACCCAGACGATTGTGATGCCGGTGGTGACGGCGGCGATCGTCGCCTCGGTCACCGTGCCGATGGTCGACTGGCTGAAGCGGCACGGGGTGCCGAGGGGAGCCGGCGCGGTGCTCGTCTTCCTCGGGATCGTCCTGATCGGCATCGGCGTCGGGATCATCGTCATGAGCGGCATCGCCAGCCAGGCTGACAGCCTCAGCGGGAGACTCCACGCCGGCGCGGACGAGATCGAGTCGTGGGTGCGGAGCCTCGGCGTCGGTTCGTCCACCGCCAGCGACGCGAACGAACATGCGAGCGCCTCGATCAGCTCCGGCTTCAAGGCTCTGACCGACGGCTTGCTCGGCGGCGTCGACAAGCTGGCCTCGCTGGCCGTCTTCCTCTCCTTCGCCGCTATCAGCCTCTTCTTCATGCTCAAGGACGCGCCGACGCTCGGCAGGTTCGTCGAGCGCCATCTCGGCATGCCGGTCCCGGTCGCCCACACCGTGATGGCGCAGGTGTCCCGCTCCCTGCGCGGTTACTTCGTCGGGGTCACGATCGTCGCCGCCTGGAGCGCGCTGCTGGTCGGCGTCGGGGCGCTGCTGCTCGGGGTGCCGCTGCCAGGGACGATCGCCGTCGTCACCTTCCTCGGCGGCTACGTCCCTTATCTCGGCGCCTGGGCGGCGGGCGCGTTCGCGGTCCTGATCGCGCTGGGTGGGCAGGGGCCCGAGGCGGCCCTGGCGATCGCGGTGATCGTCCTCCTCGCCAACGGCGTGCTCCAGCAACTGGTGCAGCCGATCGCCTACGGCGCCGTCCTCGGCCTCCATCCCCTGGCGGTTCTGATCGTCACCATCGCCGGCGGCTGCCTCTTCGGCACCATCGGCCTCGTCCTCGCCGCTCCCCTCGTCTCGGCAGCGGTAAGGATCTCCGCCGAGCTCACCGCCTCCCGCTCAGTGGCAGAGGAAGCCGAGCCTGGGCCGACCGACCCCGCCACCACCGAGCAAAGCCCATGACGCGGGCGGTGGGCGCCACCGCTTCGGAGGAGGGAGCTGGCAGTTCGCGGCTCGCCTTCGTGCTCGCGATGGCGATGTTCGAGCTTGTCGTCGACACTTCGTTGATGAACGCCTCGATCGCCGCCGTGGTCGGGGATCTCGATACGACCGTCAGCGGCGTCCAGTCGGCGATCGCGCTGGAGGCCCTGGTCTCTGCGGCGTTCATCCTGATCAGCAGCAAGATCGGCGACCTGATCGGGCGCAAGCGCGCGTTTGGGCGCTTCCTTGCTGCTGCCCGCGATGCAGTCGCTGATCCGTGGGAACTTCGAGGGTAGGGCGCAGAAAAAGGCGTATGCCTTAGTTGGCGCGTCGGCCGCCGTCGCGGCGGCGGTTGGGCCGCTTCTTGGCGGCTTCGTGACGACCTTCCTCTCATGGCGGGTCGGCTTCTTCCTTGAACTGGCGGCGTGCTGTTGGCGGTCCTCTCGCTCAGCTTCACCAACATGACCGAGGCAAGCAGCGTGATCCCGGCGGACCAGCAGCAGCAGATCGCGGAAAAGCTCGACGAAGACGCCGAAGTGACGAGCAGTGCGAAACTCGAACAGCTGCTCGCCGAAGAGCCGGAGGCGTTCAGGATGAAATTCTCCGCATCAACACGGATGCGACGAACCGCTCCCTGCAGGTGGCACTGTTGGTTCCGATCATCGCTGGCCTGATCGGGCTCTTCAATTCCTTCCGGATGATGCGGCTGCGGGAAATCGAGCCGCGCGCCTCGATCCAGGGCTAGCCTCTTCCGGCGCCACCCTCCAATCGAATCGCAGCAATGGCCGCCTCGATCGAGGGATAGAAGTGATCTTTGTCGAGCGTGTCCATCAGCCCGTAGCGCAGAGTCAACTCTTTGAGGCGATCGCGCAGCTCGACGAAGGCGAGGTGTATCCCGGATGCGTTCAGCTCGCGGTCGAGCTGCTCGAGCATCTCCGCCGCGGTCACGTCGACATCGGTGATGGCCTCGCACTGCAGGACGATCCAGTCGGGCTTTCGCTCGTGCGCGAGGCGCCTGATCT
>DATNGU010000404.1:0-2806 GCA_035605775.1 Solirubrobacterales bacterium
GAGAGGGGGAGTGGTCCTGCCACGCCCAGGGCACCCTCTCCCAGCAAACGCCCACGGCTCCGGAGCCACTAGGCGAGTGGCCACCCCCTGGCGCAACCGAGATCGACGTCGAGGATCTATACGGCCGGCTTGCCGCCTACGGCCTCGAGTACGGCGATGCCTTCCAGGGGCTGAGTAAGGCCTGGCGAAACGGAGAGACGGTCTTCGCCGAGGTCTCCCTCGCCGACGCCCAGCGCGAAGAGACCGCGCGCTTTGGCATCCACCCGGCGCTGCTGGACTCCGCCCTGCATGGCATCGCGCTGCTCGGCGGGGATGCCGGTTCCGGAGAGGCGGTCAGCCTTCCTTTCGCCTGGGGCGACGTCTCCCTGCACGCGACCGGGGCCACCGAGCTGCGGGTGCGGATCGCGGTCGACGGCGAGGCGGCAGCCCTCAGCCTCGCCGACCAGAGCGGGATGGCGGTCGCGGAGGTCGGCTCGCTGCGCTTGCGTCCGCTCGACCTCTCGCAGCTGCAGGGCGCCGGCGGCCGCCAGGACGGCTTGCTGGGGCTGGAGTGGCGGCAAGTGCAGCTCGCCACCGATCCCGTCCCCTTCGGGGAGGGCGACGAGGCACCCGAGATCGTGCACTTCGAGTCTCCGGCGGACAGCTCCCTCGAGCCAGCAGAGGCTGCCCGGGTCAACACCCAGGCCGCCCTGAAGCTGATCCAGGACTGGCTCTCCCAGGAGTCGATCCCCGATTCGCGCCTGATCGTCGTCACCCGCGGCGCCGTCGCGGCCAAGGAGGGCGAGTCCCCCGATCTGACCCTCGCCCCGATCTGGGGTCTCATGCGCTCCGCCCAGGCCGAGAACCCCGACCGCTTCGTCCTGGTCGACAGCGACGGCAGCGAGGCTTCCATCGAGGCCCTGCCCTTCGTCCTTGCCCTAGAGGAAGAGACGCAGCTCGCCCTGCGCGAAGGTCAAGCGCTGGTGCCACGGGCGATCCCGATGCCGGATCCGTCCGCCGAGGACGGGGATCCAGGCCCGGCCCTCGACCCGGACTCCACCGTCCTCGTCACCGGCGCCACGGGCGGCCTCGGCGCCCTGGTCGCCCGCCACCTGGCCGCGGAGCACGGCGCTCGCCATCTGCTGCTGATCAGCAGAAGCGGCGAGGGGGCCGAGGGCGCGGCGGAGCTTCGGACAGAGCTGGAGGCGCTGGGGGCCGAGGTGCGGATCGAGGCCTGCGATGCCTCCAGTCGCGAGCAGCTCTCGGCGGCGATCGACTCGATCCCCACCGAGCATCCCCTGGGCGCCGTCGTCCATTCCGCCGGGGCGCTCGACGACGGCACGATCGAAACGCTCGGCCCCGAGCAGGTCGAGCGTGTCTTCGCCCCCAAGGCCGACGCCGCCCACCACCTGCACGAGCTCAGCGCCGGGATGGACCTCTCGACTTTCGTCATGTTCTCCTCGCTCGCCGGCGCGATGGGCAACCCCGGCCAGGCCAACTACGCCGCCGCCAACGTCTTCCTCGACGCCCTCGCCGTCAAGCGCCACGCAGAGGGCCTCCCCGCGACGTCGATCGCCTGGGGCCTCTGGGAGCAGTCCGGCGGCATGGCCTCCCGTCTGGGGGAGGCCGACGTGGCGCGGATGGGACGCAGTGGCATGGCCGCCCTATCCGACGAGCAGGGGCTGGAGCTCTTCGACGCCGCTCTCGCCTCCGGCGCTCCCCTGGCGCTCGCCGCCCCCTTCGATCGAGCCGGCCTTGGCGCGATGGCCTCCGCCGGGATGCTGCCGCCGCTGCTCAGGGGCCTTGTCCGCGTGCCCAGGCGCCGGCGCACCGCGTCCACGGGCTCGCTCACGGCCAAGCTCGCCGCCCTGCCCGAGGCGGAGCGCGACGGCTACGTCCTGGAGCTGGTCAGAAGCGAGACCGCGGCGGTCCTGGGGCATGACTCCGCCGCGGAGATCGAGCCCGAGAAGGCGTTCAGCGACATGGGCTTCGACTCGCTCGCCGCGGTCGAACTGCGCAACCGGCTTGGAGCCCTGACCGGCCTGAGGCTCCCGGCGACGCTCGTCTTCGACTACCCCTACGCCGCGGCGATCGCCGGCTATCTGATGACGAGGGTCGCACCGGACGGCGAGGCGGCAGAACGTGACCAGGGTGAGGCCGAAGTTCGCGAAGCGCTGGCCCGGCTAGAGACGACCCTTGCCTCGGTCAGGGCCGATCGGCAGGCCCGCGAGCAGGTTGCCGGGCGCCTGCGCTCGTTCCTGGTGGCTCTTACCGACGGCGGTCAGCCAGCGGCCGACGCACCCGAGGAGGAGCTCGAGTCGATGTCCCACGAGGAGGTATTCGAGTTGATCGACAAGGAGTTTGGAGGCGATGGTTCCGATGAGTGACGAAGCGAGGCTCCGCCGGTATCTGGACAAGGTCACGGGCGACCTGCGCAAGGCGTACCGGCGTGTGGACGACCTCGAACAGCAGGCTCGGGAGCCGATCGCGATAGTCGGCATGGCCTGCCGCTACCCCGGCGGGGTCGGCTCGCCCGAGGGGCTATGGGAGCTGGTGAACGGTGGCACGGATGCCATCGCCGGCTTTCCGACCGACCGTGGCTGGGACCTCGACCGCCTCTACGACCCCGACCCCGGAAACATGGGAACCAGCTACACCCGCGAGGGCGGCTTCCTCGGCGACGCCGCCGAGTTCGACGCCGCTTTCTTCGGCATCAGCCCGCGTGAGGCACTGATCATGGATCCCCAGCAGCGGTTGCTGCTGGAAGCCTGCTGGGCGGCGCTGGAGGACGCCGGCATCGACCCCGCCTCGCTGCGCGGCGAGCCGG
>DATNGU010000405.1:0-2728 GCA_035605775.1 Solirubrobacterales bacterium
AGGGAGACGGCGTCGCGATCGCGATCGCGCTGACGATCGCCACCGCCTTCGCCTACGGCCTGCTGACCGTCCAGTACGCGCTCTTCACCGCGGCGATTACCACTTATGCCGTCCTGCTCGCCGACACGCTGGGTGAGCCGGCCCTGCACGCGGCGGGGCAGCGAGCCCTGGCGACGGCCGTCGGCATCGCCATCGCGGCCGCCGCTTTCCTGCTCTGGTCCAATCCGGGGGAGAGGCGGGTGCCAATCGCGCCGCCGGACGCGGCCCGGTAGATTTCTTGGCTAGCCAGCCAAACCGCCGCGCGCCCGCGGCAGACCACAGGGAGCAGACTTTGAGCAACCGCACGTTCGTGATCGGGGTCGGCATGACCAAGTTCGAGAAGCCGGGAACGAAGGAGGGCGACTACCCCGACTGGGCCAAAGAGGCGGGGGAGAAGGCGCTCGCCGACGCCGGCATTCCTTATGACGACGTCGAGCAGGCGTACGCCGGGTACTGCTACGGCGACTCGACCTACGGCCAGCGGGCGCTCTACCAGCTAGGCCTGACCGGGATCCCGGTCGTCAACGTCAACAACAACTGCTCGACCGGCTCCTCGGCGCTGTTCCTGGCCCGCCAGGCGGTCAAAGGCGGCCTCGTCGACTGCGCGCTCGCGCTCGGCTTCGAGAAGATGGAGCCGGGCTCGCTCGGCGTCAAGTACACCGACCGTACCAACGCGCTCGACAAGCACGCGATGCGGATGTTCGAGATCCGCGATCCCGAGCAGTCACCGCCGGCACCGCAGATGTTCGGCAACGCCGGCCGCGATCACATGGAGAAGTACGGCTCCAACCCCGACCACTACGCCTGGATCGGGTGGAAGAACCACAAGCACTCGGTCAACAACCCGTACGCCCAGTTCCAGGACGAGTACACGATCGAGGACATCAAGGCCGCAAAGATGATCCACGACCCGCTGACCAAGCTGCAGTGCTCGCCAACCTCCGATGGCTCGGCCTGCGCGATCGTCGCCTCCGAGCGCTACGTCGAAGAGCACGACCTCGGTGACCAGGCGATCGAGATCGCCGGTCAGTCGATGGTCACCGACCTCTCCTCGACCTTTGCCGAGGACACCGATTGCATGAAGATCGTCGGCTCCGACATGTCGAAGCAGGCGGCGGACGAGGCCTACGCGGAGGCCGGCATCGTCGCCGACGAGGTCGACGTCTGCGAGCTGCACGACTGCTTCAGCGCCAACGAGCTCATCACCTATGAAGCACTCGGCTTCGCGGCCGAGGGAGAGGCTCACAAGCTGGTCGAGGCAGAGGCCACCACCTACGGCGGCAAGGTCGTCGTCAACCCCTCCGGAGGGCTGATCTCCAAGGGTCACCCGCTGGGGGCAACCGGATTGGCGCAGTGCTCGGAACTGACCTGGCAGCTACGTGGGGAAGCCGACAAGCGACAGGTGGACGGCGCGAAGACCGCCTTGCAGCACAACATCGGCCTCGGCGGCGCCGCCGTGGTCACCGTCTACAAGCCGGCGGCCTAGGGGCGGCTGGCAGGAGGAGGCACGATGGCAAAGGAGCGACGTTCACTCAGCGGCAAGGTCGTGGCGATCACCGGGGGCGCTCGGGGGATCGGCAAGGCGACCGCCACGGCGCTGGTTCGCAAGGGCTGCCGCGTCGCGCTCGGCGACCTCGACCTGGAGCTGGCCGAGCGGACCGCGGCGGAGCTGGGGGGCGGAACGATCGCCCTGCCGCTCGACGTCACCGAGCGCGCTTCCTTCGGCGCCTTCCTCGACGAGGCCGAGCGCCAGCTCGGACCGGTCGACGTGCTGATCAACAACGCCGGGATCATGCCGGTGACGCCGTTCGTCGAGGAGAGCGAGGACTCGGTCCGCCGCCAGCTCGACATCAACGTCTTCGGCGTGATCACCGGCATGCAGCTGGCGATCGAGCGGATGCGACCGCGTGGCTCGGGGCACATCGTCAACCTCGCCTCGCAGGCCGGCAAAGGCGGGTTCCCCGGGATCGCCACCTACTCCGGGACCAAGCACGCCGTGGTCGGCATAAGCGAGGCGGTGCGGGCGGAGCTGCGCGAGACCGGGATCGAGATCGCCTGCGTGATGCCGACCGTGGTCAACACCGAGCTCACCGCCGGGGTCGGGCAGCGGATGATCAAACCGGTCGAGGCGGAGGACGTCGCCAACGAGATCGTCGACGCGCTCGAAGTGCCGCGCTTCGACGTCTGGGTGCCGCGCGCCAACGGTGCCCTCTTCAAGGTCGTCGCCCTGCTGCCCCGCGGCGCCCGCGAGGCGCTCGGCCGCTTCCTCAAGGTCGACAAGCTGATGACCGAAGTCGACCACTCCGCCCGCCACGCATACGAGGAGCGAGCCGCACACAGCGAGCCGAGCCTCGAGCAGGAGCAGAGCGCATCCGAGGCCGCCTGAGCGCCCCTGGCCGATTTACCCGTGGCCTGAGCGCCGCTGTCGGATTTACCCGTGCTATAGCACGGGTAAATCCGACAGCGAGGTTTTGATGGGACGGATCTATGACGCTACGTGGGGGCGGGGGTTCGCGGCGCTCTACGACCGCGCCTTCGCAGCGACCGAAGAGGCCGGCCTGCGGGAGATGCGGCGTGAGGCGCTCGCCGAGGCACGCGGGCGGACGGTGGACCTCGGAGCGGGGACCGGCGCCAACCTCGAGCTCTACCCGGATGCCGTGACCGACCTGGTCCTCGCCGAGCCCGACCC
>DATNGU010000406.1:0-5972 GCA_035605775.1 Solirubrobacterales bacterium
CAAGGACGAAGTCGCGGAGCTTCAAGCAGAAGACGCTGCAGTGTCGGCGAAGGCACAGCGTCTTGCCTCCTACACCCAGTTCCGCAGCATGAGCGAACAGCGGGTGGCCACGGTCAGCAGCCTCGCCGACAGCCGCTTCGACTGGGAGCGTGTGATGCGGGAACTGGCCCTTGTTCTGCCCAGCGACACTTGGCTGACCAGCCTCACCGGCAGCGCTGGAGGCGAAACCGAAGGGGGCGGGGGAGGCTCGGGCCTGAGCGCAGGGGCGGTAGGGCCGAGCTTGGAATTGAGCGGCTGCTCTGCCGGCCAGGAGGCGGTGGCCGGTTTCGTCACCGCGCTGAAGGACATCGATGGTGTGACGAGGGTCGGCATGCAGTCTTCTGAATTGCCCGACAGGGCCTCCGGCCAGGCGGGAGGCGAAGGCGGAGATGGAGGCGGTGCGTCGGGCGACGAATGCCGCACGCGCGACTTCATCGCCAAGTTCGAGATCGTCGTCGCCTTCGATGGCGCACCCGTGCCGAGCGCTGAAACCGCGCCAGTCTCTTCGCCGGCCGAAACGGGCGAAGGCGGCAGTAGCGAAAGCTCTGAAAGCTCGACCGACGGTACGGAAGGCGGCTGAGATGAGTTCCAACCGGACGATCGTCGCGGCCGTGGCTCTCGCCGTTCTGGCTGGCGTCTTCTGGGTGATGCTGCTAAGTCCGAAGCGCGACGAAGCGAAGAAGCTCAGCGCACAGGCCGAACAGATAAAGGTCTCGCTGGCTCAGCATGAATCCGAAGTGGCAGAGGCCGAAGAAGCGCGGGAGGGGTTTCCTGGCCAGTACCAGCGGCTGGTCGTGCTTGGCAAGGCTGTGCCGGGCGATGACGACGTCGCCTCGCTCCTCGTCCAGTTGAATCGGATCGCGGGCGCGGCGGGCGGCACGTTCCGCAACCTTCAGCTGACTGCAAGCGGTGGAGCAGAATCGGCGGCTGCCCCGGCGGCGGGGAGCGCAGGCGAACCCGCCTCGCCCGCCGAGGTAGCGGCGTCGCTGCTGCCATTGGGCGCTTCGATTGGCCCAGCGGGCCTTGCTGTGATGCCATACGAAGTCACTTTCGACGGCGACTTCTTCAAAATTGCCGACTTCATCAATGGTCTCGATTCCTTGGTGAAGACGAGCGATGAAAAGGTCACTGTCGATGGGCGGCTGGTAACGATCGACAGCTTCTCGCTGGAGGCCGACCAGGAAAATGGATTCCCCGCGCTGCAGGCGAGCTTTTCGCTGACCACCTATCTCACCCCCCCGGACCAAGGGGTCACCGCTGGCGCTTCGCCCAGCGCCCCCGTGGCGGCGACGCCGGCGGCAACCACGACCGGAGGCGCACCATGAATTTGAAGCGACCGAACCTGAAGGAGGCGGGCCTGGGTTCCAAGCTGAAAGCCTCCGAGCTGAAGGCACCCGAGTTCCTCGCCGACTTCTACTACGACCTGCGCGACCGTCGGCTGCTGCCGATCATCGCCTTGGTGGTCGTTGCGATCGCCGCCGTCCCATTCCTGCTCGGCGATGACGGCGAAGGTCCGCAGCTTCCCGCCCCGACGCCGGAAGTCGGCATATCGGGAGCCACGGCGGCGGACAGTGCCCGGCTTACCGTCGTCGAGTCCTCCCCTGGGCTGCGCAACTACCGCAAGCGTTTGCGCGGTTCGCCGACCGATCCTTTCGTGCAGCGATACACCGGGGTGCCAAGCACGTCGAAGTTGCAGAGCGTCGGCGGTGAAGCGGAAGTCGAAGGTGGCTCCGGTGGCGGATCCGACACCGCTGCGGGCGGGGAGTCGGCGGCGACCCCCGAAGCACCCTCCGGCGCTGGGGAAGACAACGGCTCCTCGCCAGGCCGGTCTGAGGGAACCCCGTCCGGCAGTTCCGGAGGAGGTGAGAATGACCCCTCTCCTCGCCTGCTCGAATTCATTGTCGACGTGCAGATCGTCCATTCTGTGCCGACTCCTGACGAAGGGCAGGAAATGGGCGAGCCCCAGGTTCGCCGCCGGGTGCGAGCCTTGACGCAGCTGCCCGGCGCGAAGGCGCCGGTAGTCACCACCGGCGGTGTCAACCTGCGCAATGGCAAGGTCGTGTTCCTGGTCTCCAACGAAGTGAAATCGCTCGACGGCGATTTCACCTGCCTCGCCCGCACCCCAGCCGGAGTCTGTGAACTCCTCGAGATCGAACGCGGCTTCCCCTTCGAGCTCGTCTATGGACCCAATCGCGTGCTCTACCGCCTCAAGGTGACCAAGATCGATGCCGTATGGGCAGGGTGGGTTGGCGACAAGCGCTCCCCCCGCGCGAACCTCGTCGGCCCCGCGTGGCGCGGCGTTGTCCGGTAGGGGTCAGTCATTGACCCACTACCTGTTGTCCCCATAGCTTCATTAAGTAAAGCCATAGCGCTAGACTCGCTGTAGCGAGGCATTCGACACAACCGCCCCGCCCCGACGATGAGCGCCGCAAGCAACTCCCGATGTCCTGTCTGCCGTACCGCTGACGTCGTCTGCGGTAAGTGGACCCTCCTCGTGATCCGCGACCTGGCCGAGGGCCGCAGCCGCTTCTGCGAGCTCGAGCGCTCGCTGGAGGGGATCAGCCCGCGGACTCTTTCGCTGCGGCTGCGGGCGCTTGAAGAAGAGGGCATCGTCGCCCGCAACACCTTTCCCGAGGTTCCGCCGCGGGTCGAGTACGCGCTGACCGAAAAGGGCGAAGCGCTTGTGCCGCTGATCGAGGACATGCGCCGTTACGGCCGCCGCTGGTTGTTCGAAGAAGAGACAGAGCCGGTTCCCGCCTAACTACCTTGACGAGATGCATTTGTGTCCGCATAGCGGACGCAATCGCGGTTTTGCCATGCAAGGCGTCGTGCAGGCGCAGGAGCGCCCCCGGTTGGGGGGAAGCCAGGAGCGTGCGCGACCCCCTGCTCAACGAGGCCCTGCGGCGGTTGGCCGCCGAGGCCGCGACCCGCTTCTCCACCCTCGTTGCGAGCGGGGATCAGCTTCCCTTCGACGTCGCCGAGCAGGCCGGCCCCGACGAAGCCCTCTTTCATAGCTACGTCCCGCTGACCGCGCGCTACGTGCGCGAGCACGAGACGGAGCTGCGCTCGTTGCCGGCCTTCGAGCCAGCCCGTGAGGCAATCGAGCTCGCCGGGGTCGCGGCTCCTTACCTCGAGCAGCGCGGCGAGGTCGTCTCATCGGAGCCCGGTGAGCGCGCGGCGCGCTTGCTGACTGTCTTCATGGCCTCTCTTTGGGATGGCTGCACCGAGTTCTCGCTTGATCGCGAGCGCCTCGCCGGTGCCCTGGCGGTGCTCGACGCCGAAGCTGGCGACATAGACGAGGCCGACGTGGTCGTCATCCCCGTCGTCGGCTTGCAGATGCCCCTTGCGCGGTTGCAGCTGCCGCATGGCGCGCAGCTGGTTCGCGCCGACACTTTCGACGCTCCGATCGAGGCGATGCGCAGCGAGGGGATGGGCCGCGCGGCTTGGGAGCCGCAGTTTCTGGCGATCGCCGAGCAGGGCGAAGGCGCCGACAGCGCCGCCGCCGCGCTGCGCCAGCTTGGCGAGCTGGTCAGCGTTATGCGCCTCTTTAAGCGGGGCGGCATTGGACTGGGACCGCACGCTTTCGCGCCGACTGGCGAGGGCCGCTGGCGCCGCATCGCGACCGGTGCGCCGGCGCCACGGAGCGATGGTTACAAGCTGAATGAGGAGGAGGCCGCCCAGCTCACCGAATTTGCCCAGACGCTCGAGGCCAGGCCGGACCCGGCCGGTCCGCTTGCCTGGGCGGTTCAGCGCTTCGAGATGGCTTGCGAGCGTCCATCTGCCCTGGAAGGGCTGAGCGATCACCTCTTGGCACTGCGCGCTGTGCTTGACGGCCAGGGTCCTGTGGGGGCCTCGCTGCCGATGCGCGCCGCGGCTCTGATTGCGGACGGTTCGACCGGCCGGCTCGCCGCCCGCGAGCGGATCGAAGCGGCACTGGAGCTGGAGCGGGCCCAGATGTCCGGCGCTCCGACCGTCGGGGCGGGTGAGCATGCCGCCTGGGTCGAGGAGTGCGTGCGTCGCATTCTCCGCGAAGCCGCCCTCGGCGAGCTCGGCACAAACCTGAACGAGGCCGCAGACGAGACCTTGATTGCCACCGGCCTCGACGCGGGCGACGTCGAAATTGCGGTGGCCGCGCAGGAGCCCGATGTTCCGGAGCCGAAAGTGGTTGTGGCGGAGCCCGAAGTCGAAGTCGTGGAGCCGACCGCCGCACACCGCGAGCCGCCACAGGAGGACGAAATGAACCAGGACACCCGCATCCTCGAGCCGGTTCCCGCCGAGCACGAGATTCGCATCACCGCCACCGACTGGCTCGACGAGGTCGAGGAGAGTACGCTCGACTTCCCCGCGGTCGACGCACACATCGAGGAGCGCGAGCGAATCGACACTCCGCGCGTGCGGCATCTATTCCCGGTGCCAGAGGACGCTGACTGGGAAGTCCGCGAGCTCAAGTACGACCACTACGACCGCCACGCGGGCTAAGCCCTGCCGGCGGCGATCTCGATGCGCTCTTTGCTGCTTGCAAACAGGTAGCGGTTGATCTCGGTGAGGCCACCGAGGTCGTGGACGTCCTCGTCGAGGTATGGGACGCGGATCACGCCCTTGGTTCGCAGCTCCGACGCCAGGTGCTCGATGTTGCGCGCGTCGCGCTCGGCCAGTGCTTGGTAGTCGGCGAAGTTCTCTGCGGTCCGGCGGGCAAGGTCCTCGTCGTCTAGCTTCGCCGCGAGCGAGGCCTCCAGGTCGACGCCGTCTCCGCGTAGTCGCTCGGCCGGGTAGTGAACCTTGTTGACAATGACGCCACCGAATGGCAGCTTCGCCTCGACCAGCTTGCGGTGGAAGTAAACGGCCTCGTCGATCGGCTCGCCCTGCGGGCCGCAGACGACGAGGAAGCACGTATGGGGGTCGGCGAGCAGGTTGTTGACCCGCTTGGCGCGAGCTTGAAAGCCGTCGACCATGCCGCTGAAGGCATTGAAGAACTCGGCGAGGTCGGCGAGCAGATCGAAGCCGACGATTCGCTTGAGCACGCCCAGGGCGACGGTGGCGCCGCGGCCGGCGACCCGCGCGGCCATGCCCGTCGGCCGCATGAAGACGCGTAGCGAGCGGCCTTCGATGAATTGGGTGAGGCGGCGCGGCGCGTCGAGGAAGTCGAGGGCGTTGCGGGTCGGCGGGGTGTCGAGGACGAGCAGGTCGAAGCGGCCTTCGGTGTGTAGCTCGAAGAGCTTCTCCATCGCCATGTACTCCTGCGAGCCGGCGAGGGCATTGGAGATCTGCTGGTAGATGCGGTTGTTCAGAACCCGATCGCGCGACTCCTCATCCGGTGCCTGGCGAGCCACCAACTCGTCGAAGGTCGCCTTGGCATCGAGCATCATCGCCCACAGCTCGCCCCTCATCTCGACCCCATGCTGCTCGAACAACGCCGGGTCGACCTGCGTCGCCTCGTTGCCCAGCTCGCGCAGGCCGAGCGAGTCGGCGAGCCGCTTCGCCGGGTCGATCGTCAGCACGCAGACACGCAGCCCGCGGGCGGCCATGCCGGCGGCGATCGCCGCGGAGGTGGTCGTCTTGCCGACCCCGCCCGAACCCGCGCAGATGCAGATGTCTTTGCCTTCGAGGACTTCGTCGATGGCCGGCATCAGTGCAGTCTCCTGGCGAGCTGTTGCGCCGCCTCGAGGCCCAGCTCCGGCTCGAAGAGGAAGGGGAGCGTTTTCACCGGCGCCTCGACGCGACGTCGCAGGCGAGCGAGCTGGGCGCGTTGGGAGCGCGCGCGGCCGTACTCGGAAGTCGCGGCGCGGGCGGCGGCACGTGCGATCCCGTCCGCTGTGCCATTCAGCGCCGCGAGGCGATCGGCCTCTTCCTTGGAGAAGCGCTCCGGGTAGAGCCCGTTGAGGTAGACGCGGTCTACGGCGACACCGACCTCGGAGCGCAGCTCGTGCTCCAGC
>DATNGU010000407.1:0-2961 GCA_035605775.1 Solirubrobacterales bacterium
CGCGCCGGGATCGTCGTCACCGGCACCGAGGTTCTGACCGGGCGCATTGCGGACCGCAACGGTCCCTGGGTCTCCGAACGGCTGGCGGAGCTCGGGGTCGAGGTCGCCCACATCCTGGTGGTCGGAGACCGGCCCGAGGACCTCGAGTCGGCACTGCGCTTTATGGCCGTCGAGAGGATGGACCTGATCGTCACCTCAGGCGGGCTCGGGCCCACCGCCGACGACTTGACGGCGGAGGTCGTCGCCCGCTTCGCTGGGCGGGATCTGATCCTGGACGAGGAGATGGAGGAGAAAATCGAAGCGATTCTGCGCGGCTTCGCCCGCAGCTTCAACTTCGACGAGGAGGCGGTTAGGGAGGCCAACCGCAAGCAGGCGATGGTTCCGGAGGGTTCCGCGCCACTCGACCCGGTTGGCACCGCGCCGGGGCTGGTGGTGCCCGCCGAGGAGCTGGTCGTGATCGTTTTGCCGGGGCCGCCGCGCGAGCTAAGGCCGATGTGGCCGCGGGCGATCGAGTCGCGTCCGGTGCAGGCGGTGCTGGCCCGGGCGACGCCGCTGCTCGCCTACACGGTGCGGATGTTTGGAACCCCGGAGTCGGAGATCGCCAAGAGCCTGCGAGAGATCGAGGCTGGCGGCGTCGAGTTGGGCGCGGTCGAGATCACGACCTGCCTGCGCAAGGGGGAGATCGAGATCGACGTCCGCTACCGGGCCGACGCCGCGCCGGTCGCAGAGGCCGTGCGGGCCGGACTTGCCGACCGCCACAGCCGCCACCTCTTCAGCCTCGATGGTGAGACGGTCGATTCCCAGCTTGCCCGCTTCCTTCAGGGGCGGAAGCTCGGGATCGCCGAGTCTTGTTCAGGCGGTCTGCTGGCAGCGCGTATCACCGACCTGCCCGGCGCATCCAGCTACTTTGCCGGCAGCGTCGTCGCCTACTCAAACGAGGCGAAGGCAGAGTTGCTCGGCGTCGACCCTGGCCTGATTGAGGCCCGCGGTGCGGTTTCGGCCGAGGTGGCCGAGGCGATGTCGCGGGGGGCGCTGGAGCGGTTCGGCGCCGACGTCGCGATCTCGATTACCGGGATCGCCGGCCCAGATGGCGGCAGCGAGGAGAAGCCGGTCGGTTACGTCTGCTTCGACGCCCGCCTCGCCGATGGCACCAGCATCGCCCGCGCCCCGGTCATCCCCGGCAATCGCGAAGACATCCGCGAGCGCTCCGCCCTGGTGGCGATGCACCTGTTGCGGACGTTGCTGGGCGACGAGAGAGCACCTTTGTAGCGAGGAGGTCACGCTCTTTTCACACTTGCGCCTTGTCTCGTGCGTCTTCGCCGCATAGCGTCGGCGCCATGGCAAAGGAGAGGTTGAAGAGCCCGCGGGCGAGGCTGTTCGTCGCTCTCGACCTGCCCGGCTCGGTACGGGTGGAAATCGTCGAGTGGGGGTACGAGGCACTCGCCGACCCTGCGTTGCGTCCCGTAGCCCCCGAGTCGCTGCACGTCACGCTCGCTTTCCTGGGCTACTTGCCCGAGCGCGAGATCGAGCCGCTGGCGAGGATCGTGCGGGCGGCCGCCGGGCCTGCGCCCTCGATTGAGCTGGGTGACCCGGTGCCGCGGCCGCAAGGCGGCAGGCCACGACTCTTTGCACTGCCCGCCGCATCGGTGGGCACGATCGCGCTGCAGGCGAGGCTGGCGCAGAAGCTGGTCGCGGCGCGGCTCTACAAGCCGGAGAAGCGCCCGTTTTGGCCTCATGTGACCGTGGCCCGGGTGCGCCGCGAGGAGCGCGGTTCGAAGCGCCCGGCGCTCGTCTCTAGACCGCCGGGAACGCTGCCGAAATCTCTCTTGCAGTCCTTCGATGGTGTCCGGATCGTTCTCTACCTTTCGCAAATCAAGCCGCAGGGTGCGCAGTACACCCCTCTGGCGCAAGTCGAGCTGCCCGCAGGCGGGTGGCAGTGAGGTGAAAGAGATGGCAGACAAGAAAGCGGCTCTGAAGGACGCCTCGGCCAAGGAGGCCAAGGCCAAGGACGCGGCACTCGAGGCGGCTGTGACGCAAATCGAGCGCGATTTCGGCCAGGGCGCCCTGATGCGCCTCGGCGCCGACAGCGCGATCCCGATCGAAGCGATCCCGACCGGGGCGCTCTCGCTCGACTTGGCGCTTGGCATAGGTGGCGTCCCGCGCGGGCGGATCGTCGAGATCTTCGGCCCGGAGTCGTCGGGAAAGACGACGCTGATCTACCACATCATCGCTGAGGCCCAGAGCCGTGGCGGGATCTGCGCCTTCATCGACACCGAGCACTCGATCGACCCGATCTACGCAAAAGCGATCGGCGTCGACACCGACGAGCTGCTGGTCTCCCAGCCCGACTACGGCGAGCAGGCGCTGCAGATCGCCGACCGGCTGATCGCCTCCGCCGCGGTCGACGTCGTCGCGATCGACTCGGTCGCGGCGCTGACGCCCAAAGCCGAGCTCGACGGGCAGATCGGCGATACGACCGTCGGTCTCCAGGCGCGACTGATGTCGCAGGCGATGCGAAAACTGGCCGGCAACCTCAACCGCACCAATACCGTTTGCCTCTTCACCAACCAGATCCGCGAAAAAGTCGGGGTCCAGTTCGGCTCGCCGGAGACGCAACCGGGCGGCCGGGCGCTGAAGTTCTACTCCTCGCAGCGCCTCGACATCCGCCGCATCGAGACCCTCAAGGAAGGGACCGAGGCGGTCGGCAATCGGGTCCGGGTCAAAGTCGTCAAGAACAAGGTCGCCTCACCCTTCAAACAGGCCGAATTCGACATCGAGTACGGGGTCGGTATCTCGCGCGAGGGAGGGTTGATCGACTTCGGGATTGAGCATGACCTGGTGCAGAAATCCGGCTCCTTCTTCTCCTACGGCGATACGCGACTCGGCCAGGGGCGCAACAACGCCAAGCAGTTCCTCGTCGACAACCCTGAGGTTGCCAGCGAGCTCGAGACCAAGATCCGC
>DATNGU010000408.1:0-4696 GCA_035605775.1 Solirubrobacterales bacterium
CCCGAGGCGACCAAGCTGCTCGACGTGACCAAGGGGGCGCTATTCGCGGCGGTCGAGCAGATGCAGCCTGACAACCAACTCGGCGACGTTTCCGCGGCGATCCAGCGCGCGGTCGAGATCGAGGGCCTCTCGATTATCCGCACCCTGGTCGGGCACGGGATCGGTCGCGACATGCACGAAGACCCACAGGTGCCCAACTTCGGCGAGCCCGGACGCGGGCCGAAGCTGGAGGAGGGGACGGTGCTGGCGATCGAGCCGATGGTCAATGCTGGTGGCCCGCTGGTCCGGATGGGTGACGACGGCTGGGCCGTCTACTCACAGGACGGCTCTCTGGCCGCTCACTTCGAGTTCACGATCGCGGTGACGTCCGAGGGGCCCCGCATCCTGACTCCCTGGCACGAGGACGAGTAGAGCACCTCTTGGCTTCGGTGCTGCGTTTCCGGCGCCGGTCGCCATCGCTCGTCCCCTGCTATCTTTCCCGGTCGGCCTTGAGGGCCGTTTGTTCGCGCCCGCCTGCCCGATTCATGGGGCGTGTGGGAGTCCTGTAGTCGAGACAATCCCGGAGCGATGAAGGTCCGAGCTTCCGTAAAGCCGATGTGCGAAAAGTGCAAGGTAATCCGCCGTAACGGCGCGGTCCTTGTTATCTGCCAGAACCCGCGCCACAAGCAGCGGCAGGGCTAGCGCATGGCACGTATCGCGGGGATCAACATCCCGGTCAATAAGCGAGTAGAGATCGGGCTCACCTACATCTTCGGCATCGGCCGCTCTACTGCGCAGGAAATCCTGGTGGAGACGGAGATCGACCCCAACACCTCGGTCAAGGATTTGACTGAGGAAGAGGTCGTGAAACTGCGTGAGGCGGTCGAGCGGCGGGAGGTCGAGGGCGACCTACGCCGCGAGCGCTCCCAGGACGTCAAACGGCTGATGGAGATCGGCTCCTACCGGGGGCTGCGCCATCGCCGGGGCTTGCCTGTCAGGGGTCAGCGGACGAAGACCAATGCACGCGGCCGCAAGGGCCCGCGCCGGATGAGCGTCGCCGGCAAGCGCAAGGCGCCGGCGAGGTAGGGGACCAATGGCCGCAGCCAAAAAACCAGCCAAAGGCCGTGCCCGACGCCGCGTCAAAAAGAACATTGCCTACGGCCAGGCCCACATCAAGACTTCGTTTAACAACACGATCGTCACCCTGACGGACACCCAGGGCAACGTGATCGCCTGGGAGTCGGCCGGCTCCGCCGGGTTCAAAGGCTCGCGCAAGTCGACGCCGTTCGCGGCGCAGGTAACCGCTGACGCCGCGGCCAAGAAGGGCATGGAACACGGCCTCGAAAAGGTCGAGGTGTTCGCCAAGGGCGCCGGCTCCGGCCGCGAGACCGCGATTCGGTCGCTGCAGGCCGCCGGCCTCGACGTGACCACCGTCAAGGACGTCTCCCCGCAGGCTCACAACGGCTGCCGTCCGAAGAAGCGGAGGCGTGTCTGATGGCCCGCGATACCTCCGCCCAGTGCAAGCAGTGCCGTCGTGAGGGCCAGAAGCTCTTCCTCAAGGGTGAGCGTTGCTTCACCGACAAGTGCGGTGTCGAGCGTCGCTCCTACCCGCCCGGCGATCACGGCCGCGGTCGGATGCGGCAGTCCGAGTACCGCGTGCAGCTGCGTGAGAAGCAGAAGACGCGCCGTTACTACCAGGTGCTCGAGAGCCAGTTCCGCGCCTACTACGACAAGGCCTCGCGCCAGGACGGCGTCACCGGTGAGAACCTGCTGCGTTTGCTCGAGTCGCGCCTTGACAATGTCCTCGTGCGGCTAGGCTTCGCCGCCTCCCGGCGCCAGGCAAGGCAGTTGGTTGGCCACGGGCACTGGATGGTCAACGGCCGTCGCGTCGACGTCCCCTCATACCAAGTCCGCCCCGAGGACGTGATCTCGATCAAGTCCGGCTCGGCGGCCACCGACACGATCCGCAAGGCGACCGAGCTCGTCTCGACCGTCCCGGCCTGGTTGCAGGCCGACCACGATTCGCTTACGGCCAAGGTCCTGCGCTACCCCGAGCGCGCGGAGATCTCGGCGCCGGTACAGGAGCAGCTGATCGTCGAGCTGTATTCCAAGTAGTCCGGACTGATTTCTGAAACACCATAGGCAAGGAACTCATGACCACTGACTTTCAGGTCCCTCGTATAACCGCAGAGAAGGCGGATGACCGCCGCGGCATCTTCACGATTGAGCCCCTCGATAAGGGGTTTGGCTACACGTTTGGTAACGGCCTCCGTCGCGTCCTGCTCTCATCGCTGGGCGGCGCCGCCGTCACCAGCGTTCGTATTGAGGGTGTCGCGCACGAGTTCTCCAGCGTGCCGGGCGTCAAGGAGGACGTCACCGACATCATCCTCAACTTGAAGGACCTCGTCGTTCGCATGCACACCGATGCCGACGAGGTAGAGGCGCCGCTGGTTGCCAGCGGCCCCGGCGAGGTCAAGGCAAAGGACATCGATCTTCCTTCAGGGGTTGAGATCCTTAACCCCGATGCCCCGATCGCCACGCTCGAGAAGAAAACGAAACTCGAGGTCTACCTGACGATCGGTCGCGGCCGCGGCTACTCGCCGGCGGAAGAGAACAAGTCTGATGACCAGCCGATCGGAGTGATCCCGATTGACTCGATCTTCTCGCCAATTCGGCGTGCCTCCTACTCGGTTGCAACCGCGCGTGTGGGTCAGCGGACCGACTTCGACAAACTCACGCTCGAGCTCGAGACGGACGGCTCGATTGAGCCCGCCGCCGCCCTGCGCGAGGCCTCGGAGATCCTGATCAAGACGCTGGCGATCTTCACCGACGCGGAGCGGGTCGAGGAGTTGACCGCCCGCGAGGCAATTGCGCCACTGCCGCCCGACGGGCTGTCCGCGGTCGGCATCGGTGACCCTGCCGGCGTCGCAGCCAACAATGGCCTTGATGAGATCCTGATCGAGGAGCTGGAGCTGGGCGTGCGCTCCTACAACTGCCTCAAGCGGGCGGGCGTGCAGACGGTCGGCGATCTCGTTCGCAAGACTCGCTCGGAGCTGAACGCGATCCCCAACTTCGGTTCGAAGTCGATCGAGGAAGTGATCGAGACCCTGCAGGCCCGCGGCCTCGATCTGAGCCAGGACTGAGCGGACTGCCAGAGCGGACTAGAGGAACCCGATGCGCCACCGCAAGAAACGCAACAAGCTGAGCCGCAGTGCGGCGCATCGGGAGTCGCTGCTCTCCAATCTCTCCAAGCAGCTGATCGAGCACGAGCGGATCAAGACCAGTCAGGCGAAGGCAAAGGCCGTCAAGCCTGAGGTCGAGCAGTTGATCACGCTCGCTAAACGCGGCGACCTGCATGCTCGTCGCCAAGCCCTGGCGACCTTGCACAACGACAAGTTCATCGTGCACAAGCTGTTCGATGAGGTCGCTCCCCGCTACAGCGAGCGGCCTGGGGGCTACACGCGGATCGTCAAGCTCGGCCCTCGCCGGTCTGACTCCACGGAAATGGTTTATCTAGAGCTGGTGTAGCGGGCGACGGCGCGGGGGCCTCTCGCCCGGACTCGCGGGCTTCGCCCGCTCTGAGTATCCGCCCGTTCGAGAGGCCCCCGCGCCGTCGCCGTCAGTACGCGACCGACTCCAGATACAAGCCGTGCGGGGGAGCCGTATCGCCTGCTTGGGAGCGGGTGGTTCCGGCTAGGAGCTGGGTGAAGTTCGCGACTGAGCGGCGGGCGTTGGCTGCTTCCAGCATCGTGCCGACGAGGATTCGGACCATGTTGCGCATGAAGGCGTCGGCGGTGATGCGGAAGGTGAGGATGTCGCCTTCCTGGTTCCAGCATGCGTCGTAGATGTCGCGGTCGAAACGGACGTGGTCGGTCTGGGTTGGGGTGAAGGCGGTGAAGTCGTGATTGCCCGGCAACGCTGCAGCGCAGGCTTCGAGCGCCTCCAGGTCGATGCGGTGTGGCCACCAGAGAGCGCGGCCATGCTCGAAGGGGCTCGGTACGGAGCGAGCGAGCAGCCGGTAGCGATAGCTGCGGGATTTGGCGCTGTGCCGAGCGTCGAAGCCGTCCTCAACCGGGGCTGCGTCTGTGACGGCGATGTCATCCGGCCCAACGCCGTTCAGCCGCCGCGCCAGATCCCCCTGCACCTCGGCCTCGGTGACGAAGCTCGCAACCTGCCCCAGGGCATGCACGCCGCTATCCGTGCGTCCAGCAACAGTCAGCTGCACGGGCTCGCGCAAGACGATGGCCAGGGCAGCCTCCAGCTCCCCCTGTACAGTCCGCAGCCCAGGCTGAGCCGCCCACCCTTTGAAGCTCGCGCCGTCGTATTCGATGTCCAGCCGCACCGTAGCCACGCGCGCAGTATGCCCTCCCCCGTCCCTAGAATCGCCTTTCATGCGCGTCCTATTGACCAACGACGACGGCATCTCTGCCCCCGGCCTGCAGGCTGCCCGTCGGGCTCTGCGCGAGCTCGATGGGGTCGACGTGGACGTGATCGCCCCCGACTCGAACCGCAGCGCCACGGCGCGCAGCATCACCACCCGCTCGCCGCTGACCGTCGAGGAGGTCGAGTTTGGCGACGGCGACCGCGGCTTCGCCACCGACGGAACGCCGGTCGACTGCGTCCGCTTCGCCGAGCTGGGCCTGGTCGGGCACCGACCGGACCTGATCGTCTCCGGCATCAACCATGGCGCCAACCTCGGCGACGACATCACCTACTC
>DATNGU010000409.1:0-4614 GCA_035605775.1 Solirubrobacterales bacterium
GCTCTACCCAGCGCAACCCGAGCGGCTGCGCCGCATCATGCAGACGGCGATCGACTACCTGACGATGATCTCGCTGGGAGCGCTGGCGCTGACCATCGCCGCCGCCGGACCGATCGTCGAGCTGCTCTTCGGCCCCGATTACGCCTCGGGCGCCGACATCCTGCCGATCCTGATCGCAGCGTTCGTCCCGATCTGCATCGGCAGCGTCGCCGGCAACATGGTGACCGCAACCGACCTGCAGCGGCGCTACATCTGGTACGCAGGTCTGGGCCTGCTCGTCAACGTGCCGCTCAACGTGCTGCTGATACCCCATTACGGCATCGAGGCAGCGGCCTGGATCACCCTCCTCACCGAGCTCATTGTCGTCTCCTTCGCACTCGCCGCCGTGCTGCGCCGCATCGAGATGCGACTCGCCCTGCGGCGTATCGTCGCGGCCGCGCTTGCCGCCGCAGCCGCCGGACTCGCCGTCTGGGCCCTGCGCCAGATCGGTGCCGGGGTCATCCTCCTGGTCCTGACGATGGCCGCCCTCTACCCGCTGCTCCTGCTGGCGCTACGGGCGCTCGATCTCGACGAGCTGCGCGGGCTCCTGCGCAACAGGGGGGCGGAGGCGACGTGAGCGCTTTTCTCGCTTTCGCCAGGCGACTGCGCCAAAGGGTGCTCGCCCGGATCTTCGAGCGCTCCGGGGAGACGAGCGGGGCCGTGCAACTTGACGAGCTCGGGCTGGCTCGGGAGGGCTACCACGACTACGAGCCCTCGGGTTGGCGCAGCTTCAAACGCGCGATGCGGGGCGTCACGGCCGGTCCTACCGACACCTTCATCGACATCGGCTGCGGCAAGGGTAGGGTCGTGGCCCAGGCCGCACGGCGACCGTTCGGGCGAGTGCTCGGCGTGGAGCTATCCGATGAGCTGGCGGCACAGGCGCGCAAGCTTGTCGAGAGCGAGCGCGATCGAAGGCGATGCGGGTCGGTGGAAATCGTCGTCGCTGACATCACTACCTGGCAGCTACCCGACGACGTCACGGTTATCTACGTCTACAACGCCCTCAGCGGCGCCGGGCTGCAAGCGATGCTCGACCGCATCTCCGACTCCGTGCGCCGCGTACCGCGGCCGCTGCTGATGCTCTATGTCAACCCGATCCACGAGGCCGACGTGAGCCAACACCCATCATTCGAGCTGCTCAGACGCCGCGGCAGCAGCCGCTGGGCCGCAACCGACCCCCGCCGCGTCTCGGTCTTCCAGGTTCGGTCCTGAGAGACCGGCGCAGGTAACGTGACGCGGCCAATGCGCATCGCTATCGACGCCAACGTGCTCGACGGCAAGTGGGGCGGGATCCCGAAGTACGTCCACCGCATCGCCCGCGAGCTGATCCAGCGCGGAGATGAGATCGACCTGCTCGCCAATACGCGGCGAGTGCATCATCAGATTCCGGGCGCGCACGAGGTCGGAATTCGAGTCAAGGGCGCAAGCCTTTGGCGGGAGGCCTTTCTGCCGCTCTGGCTCGCCCGGCGGAAGTGCGACGTTCTGTGGGCGCCCGAGAGCGTCTTGCCGCGCTGGTCCCCGATCCCCACGGTGACGACGATCCACGATCTTGCCTCGCTGCGCTTCGTCGGGATCAAGTCGGAGGCGCATGTGCGCGGGGTGCGCACCGAGGTAGCCCGCTCGGCGCGACGGGCGACCCGCGTGATCGCGGTCTCGCAGACGACCGCCGACGACCTCCACGCCCACTTCGACCTTGCCGACGAGACCGTGCGGGTGGTCCCGAACGGGGTCGACGATGCTTTCACTCCCGGCAACCGCGGCGCGGCGCGGCAGGCGGTGCAGGGCCGCTGGGGCATCGCGACGCCGTTCGTGCTCCACGTCGGCGCACTCGAGCCACGCAAGGGACTGGACGTGCTGATCGAGGCAGCAGCACTCGCCTGCCGCGACGGAGCGCCCTGGCGGGTCGTGCTCGCCGGCATGGCCGGCTTCGAGGGCGAGCGGATCGAGGCAGTTGCGCGCGCGAGCGGGGTCTGTGAGCTACTCGGCAGCGTCAGCGACGGGGAGCTGCTGGAGCTGCTGCGAGCGGCCGACGCGTTTGCCGCCCCGGCGCTCTACGAGGGCTTCGGGATCGCCCCACTCGAGGCGATGGCCTGCGGCACTCCCGCCGTGATCGCCGCCGACTCCGGCGGCCTGGAGGAGATCAGCGGACCGGCTTCGATCGTCGTCGCGGAGCGCACGCCGGAGGCGTGGCGGAACGCATTGGAGGAGGCGCTGAGGCGACCGCCGGAGCTGATCGAGCGCGGCCTCCGCCACGCCATCCAGTACCGCTGGCCTGTGGTCGCGGCGCAGACGCGCGCTGTGCTCGCCGAGGCCGCGGAAACCTAAGCTGAGGCGCTGTCAGGCCGGTTCGCGTTTACGCCAGAACCGCAACCGCCCAGTTCGCCGCCGCAGCCAACCACCCAGCAGGGCGAGGCCCGGACCGGGATCGCGAGGATCGAACATGCCCAGCTCGCGGGCGCCCCAATAGGGCCGCAGCATCTTCACGGCAAGGGCAGGGCGGCGGTGGACCGGTGCCGCTCGCAACGCCGGCAGCACAACCCGTGCATCGATCTCCGGCAGGACCATGCGGACCCCGGGGCGAAGCGACGGCGACGGCCCGACCTCGAACCCCGACAATGCCCCGACGAGCCGCGCCGAGGCATCTGCGCCGCTGGCGTCGCCGAGACCCCACTGGCCGGGCATGCGCACGTTGACCTCGAGGAACCAGCGCTCCCCGGTACGCGCGTCGCGCTTGACCTCAACGCCCGCGACGCCGACGAAGCCCGCCTCGTCGAGGACTTTCTTGGCGATTTCCGTCGTCTCGGGCAGCAGCGACGATTCGCCGACGGCGGTCTCGCCGAACCCGGGCGGCCACTGGCGCAGCTTCCTGCAGCCGAAGTGCATCGGATAGCTACCGTCGGCGAGGCGCACGACGATCGCCTCCTCGACATCGTCGTCGCCACCCGGCACGTACTGGCAGAGCAGCATCGGAAAGCCATCGGCGAGCGGCCGCTCGAGCAACCGCGCTGCCTGGTCGACATCCTCGGCGAGGAAGGTGCGCTCCAGCGTGTAGCGCTCCCGCCACTCGTGCGAGAAGACCGGCTTGACGACGCACGGCCAGGGCGCCTCTGCGGCGAGCCGCTCGAAGGTGCCCTGGTCGCTCATCTCGGCGGTCCACGGCACATTGACGTCCGCGCGGCGGGCTATTGCATCGGCGCTTTGCTTGTCCATCAACGGAATGTGCGCGCTGTCGGGACGCTCGAAGATGCGCACGTTCGACGGCAGCTCCGGGGCGGCACGCACCAGAAGCTCGCTACCCCTATCGGTCGCGGTGACGACCACCAGCGGCTCGGCGCTGGTGGCGGCGAGCTCGTGCAAGACCGCCAGCCAGGGCTCGCCGTTCGGCTCATACGGCGCGATGACGCTCTCCGCACCGCGGCTGCGCGCGTCCTCGGGGGACCATGGGGTGACGACGAGGGTCACGCGTGCGCCGAGCCGCGTCATCCGGCGGGAGAAGGCAAGCCCGGCACTTGCCGGCTCGAGCACCACGATGTGGGGCCACCCGCCGGGATCGAACGATGCGCGGGTCGAGGTCGCTTTGGAGGTGGCGCTCAGGGCTGGCTTGGTGAGGAAGGGATTGGCTCCGGCCCGGGCTCGGTGCTCCGGGCGCTGCCAGCGTAGCGGAGCCGGACAGACGCTACGATCCCGTCGCCCGCCGAACGGTCGCCTCGTGCGGGCCGCACCGTGACCTCAGTCTCGCCGACATTCGAGCGCCTCTCGGACCCTCGAATCGAGGTCGTCGACAACGCTGCAGCGCTCGAGCCATACCTGGAGGAGTGGGACGAGCTCGCTATCGCTTGCGAGCGGCCCTTCTGCGCTCCAGCATGGATGCTCGCCTGGTGGCAGGAGGAGCGCAGCGGCGACGCCCGCTTGCGCGTGGTGATCGTGTGCGACGGGGATCGAGTCGTCGGCGTCGCCCCCTTCTTCGCCCAGGTCTCCTACCGGCTGAACGAGCTGCGCCTACTCGCCGCGGGGTTCTCGCACCGAATCGGGCTACTCGCCGAGCCGGGCAGGGAGCACGGCGTCGCGGATGCCCTCGCACCGGCGCTTGCCGCGATCGACCCCAAGCCGGCAAGCGTGGTCTTCGAGGGCGTCGACGCGGGCGATCCCTGGCCCGAGTTGCTCGCCGCCGCCTGGCCCGGACGATCGGCGAGGCTGCGCAACGACGCCACCATGGAGGCGCCGATGGTCGACCTCGGCGACTCCTACGAGACCTGGATGGAGGGGCGGGCACGCAAGTTCCGCAAGGAGGCGCGGCGTAACGCACGCCGCCTCGAGGAGGCGGGGGTGCAGAGCCGCATCGGCGCCGATCGGGAGGCCATCGGCGCGCTCTTGCGACTCCACGAGGCTCGCTGGGAGGAGCGTGGGGGCTCGGATGTTGGCGCGCGAGCCGAGCGGGTCGTCGCAGCGGCCGCCGAGGAGCTGGGCGCCGATGGGCGGCTTGAGGTCATCCTTCTGGAGGGTGAGGACGGTCCGGTCTCGGCCGAGCTCGTTCTGCGGGCGGGCAAGGTCGCCGCTTTCTGGGCCGGGGGCTTC
>DATNGU010000410.1:0-4120 GCA_035605775.1 Solirubrobacterales bacterium
ACGTCTTCTGCTTCGAATTCTTCGGCGGGCAGAGTCTGGGCAAGCGTGCTTTGGCCGTAGCTTTCGTCGCTGCCGTACTCGAAGCGGTAGGTGGTTTGCTCGTTCTCGGGGTTGATCGTCGCCGTCAGGGTGGCGGTGGTCGGTTCGACGCCTTCAACGCCCTGGTCCTCGACCAGCGGTCCCGGTTCGGGGAGGGGGAAGGCTTGGACGGCGCTTTCGGCAGGGGCCGAGCTTGAACTGGCGGCATAAAGCGTCCCGGTGTCCTTGTCGACCGCCAGGGCGTTGCCTCCGCCCGGATTCCCCGCCCCCGGAGCGCCGATCACCTGGCCCGCGCCGAACTGGGCGGTCTGTTCGCCGGCGGGGTTGTAGACCTTGAAGCGATAGGGGCTGGTGGTGTCGCCGACGTAGATGTTGTCGTCTTCGTCGAGCGTGACAGTGCGGGGCTGACCGGCTTCGTCGAGCGTTTCCAGCAGCGTCCCGGTTCCCGCTTCGAGCTTGCGAACCCCCGGCAACGACTGGTTGATCACATAGAAGTTGTCGGCTGAGTCGAACGCGAGGGATTGCGTGAGCCCGGCGCCCGGCAGGGCGATTTCCGCCCCAGGCGCGCCGCTGGCGTCGAAGGAGCTGAGGCGATCCAGGCTCCCCACCCAGACAACGCCGGCCGAGTCGACGGCGACGCTGCCGAGGTTGACGTTGCCTTCGCCGACGGGGGTGCTGAACTCGTTGGGCCCGGTGCCGGCCTCACCGGCGCCGCAGGTATCCCCGCTGGCAGCGGTGCAGATGTTTTTTTCCGCCTGGGTCGCGCCGCCTTCGGCGACCTTGGTCTCGTTGACGTTGCGGCCGACCATGAAGAGGAACTGGCCGGAGGAGGTGAACTTGCTGACCCGCCATCGTGTGAAACCTTCGGAGACGTAGACAGCGCCGGTGGACTGATCGACGGCCACGCCCGTGGGGAACACGCTGCCCGCGCCGGAGGCGAGAATGCTGTTGAAGCACCGGCTCGTCGGCGGGGTCGCCTCGGGCCCACAGGTCTGCGGCGCCGGCGTGGTCCCGTCGGCGACGCCGAATCCCCAGGCCAGCAGGAAGTTGCCGTCGGAGTCGAACTTGTCGATCCGGTGGTTGTTGAAGTCGGCGACGTAGAGGTCCCCGCTTGCCCGGTCTAGCGCGACTCCTTCTGGACCCCTGACCTGACCTGCCTTTTCGCCGAATTCGGCGACCGTTTCCGGAGCCGCCTGGGCGGAAGCAGCAAAGAGAGCAAAGAGCAGGAACGCTGGAACGCAGAGGAAGGCCAGACGAGGGGCCCCCACCCGCCTCAGATTCGATCCCGCGGTCGCTGCCTTCGCGTGGCGTCTCACGTAGCTCTCTCCTTGTCCCTCGAGCCCTCTGCCGGCCGCTTCCCTTTGCGGCCCTCAGGCTCGGTTTATCCCTGTTCCCTGATCTGCGTACTCGGTTGGCCATACCGACTTGGTTCCCAACCGAAGACGCAGCCAGATGTAAACACGGTCGTACGGACTTGTCAAGATACGCACATGGTATTAATAAGATTAGAGCGTAATTTGCAGGTACTTTGAGACGCGATCAATCGATGAGAACTCGGCAAGTTCCCAGATAAGCGGTCGTTCGGGCTGGGTACGCGCGGGGGCTTTGCGCTAGGCGCTGGCCTGTTTGCGCTGCGCCTCGGAGACGCCGGAGGCCGGCTCGCGCTGGGCCTCGAAGGGGACGAGCTTGCCCTCTCTGGGACCGGGCTCGGAGAGGCGAAAGAAGGCGAGGACGTACTCGACCAGGGGGGCCACGAGGTCGCGGAGCTTCGCCGCCCTGCCGTTGAGCACCTCGCTGGCGACCCGGGAAGCGATGCCGCCGACGATCACACCCTCGACCTCAGGTGCAGGTTGGGCCTCGGGAGGCATCTCCGGGGCGGCTGAGCGAAGCAGGGTGCCGTAGCGCTGCAGCCACTCGTGGTAGCGGAGGGCGATCCCCTCCCCCGCCGAGGGCGCCTCGACGAAAAGCAGGCGTGCCACGTCGGGGTCGGAGGCCATTGCATCGAGCCCTGCCACCAGCGAGCGCTCGACGCGCTCTTCGATCGTTACCGCCGTCTCGCAGGGCTGCGTCAGGATCTCGAAGAGGTGTTCGTGGCCGGCATCGTGGGCTGCCGCAAAGCACTCCTGCTTGTCGGCGAAGTTCTTGTAGAAGGCGTTGCGCGAAACCGCCGCCGCCTTGACGATGTCGGCGACCGACATCGCTTCGTAGCCGCGCTCGGCGACAACCGCGGGCACGGCATCGATGAGCCGTTCCCGCTGGTCGCGCAACACCTCCTCGGGTGTGAGCGCGTGCCGGCCGCGCGGAAGGCGCTTCGGCGCTGCGGATTTGGTGCTGGCGCGTGCCTTGGCCATGTTCGCGAACGGTCTATCCCGTTACACGTACAGGGTAGTTCTTAAATACTCCCGGGTCAACGGCCGGCTGGATCTGCGTTCAGTCCTGATCGTCGAGACCGGGAATCGGCTCGATCGGCAGCTCGCCGTTGACTCGCTCCAGCCTTTCGAGATCAACGCGATCCTGGCCGCGATTGGCAAGCCGCTTGAAGCCAACCAGGCTGCGCAGGGAGGCGACCCGAAATGGGCTGTCTCGCCATGAGCCCTCTAGAGAGCGAGCGGCAACAGTCTCGTAATCAAGCGGGGGCAAACCGCCACGCATGACGTCGATCACCCCATGTCGACTGTCGACGCGCAGATGGTGCGCATCGGCTACATCCTCGGCGGTCAGCACCTTGCCGTCGCTGAAGCGAGTGGCACCGATTCGCTCGAAGAAACAGAGAATCGCCTCGTCCGTGTCGGAGCCATCGGGAACCAGAAGGTCGGAGTCCTTGGTCGCGCGAAAGTAGCCATGGGCGATCACGGCGAAGCCTCCGATGACGACGTGCTTCAACCCGCAGGCGTTGGCGTCGGCAACGACGCCGGACAGGTCAGGCCCGCGGATCTCGCTGGGGGCCATGGTCGCCTGCGTGGACGGCGTTGTAGAAATCGAATGCCTGATCGCAGAGCTTCTGGCCAAACTCCAATCGCTCCGGGATCGAGAGGGTCACGGCGAACTCCGCTTCCTCTCGTTCCTCCTCACGATTGACCTCAGCCCACTCGGCCTCATACCCGGGAGCTGGACGAGGACCCTTCTTTGGCGTAGCTGCCATATCCCGAATGGTACGCCTCCGAACGGCGATCAGCCCAGGCTCGGGCGCATCTGGCGCAGCCTTTTCACCCGCTCCTCGATCGGCGGGTGGGTCGAGAAGAGGCCGGCGATGCCCCCACCCTTGAAGGGCTTGACGATGTAGAGGGGCTCGGCCGCCTGGTTGACCTGCATCGGCATCGCCGCCGCGCCCTGCTCCAACCGCAGCAGCGCGCTCGCCAGCGACTCCGGGTTGCCGCAGATTTCGGCGCCGCCGGCGTCGGCCGCGTACTCGCGCTGGCGCGAGATCGAGAGCTGGATGATGCTCGCGGCGATCGGCGCCAGGAGGACCATCGCCAGCGAGGCGACGATGCTCAGCGGCGACTCGTCGTCGCTGCCGAACCACATGAACATGTAGGCGAGGTAGGTGATCGCCGCGCCGATCGCCGACGCCACCGACTGGATCAGGATGTCGCGGTTGCGGATGTGCGTGAGCTCGTGGGCGAGGACGCCGCGCAGCTCGTCCTCGGAGAGGAGTTTGGTGATCCCGCGGGTCACGGCCACCGCCGAGTGCTTCGGGTTGCGCCCCGTCGCGAAGGCGTTGGGCTGGTCCTGGGGGATCATGTAGAGGCGCGGCATCGGCAGGTCCGCGCGCGTCGTCAGTTCACGCACGATCTGGTAGAGCCGCGGCGCCTCGGACTCCTCGATCGGGGGGTGGGTCGAGAAGAGCCCGGCGATGCCGCCGCCCTTGAAGGGCTTGACGATGTAGAGCGGCTCGGCCGCCTGGTTGACCTGCATCGGCATCGCCTGCGCCCCCTCCTCGAGGCGCAGCAGGGCGCTCGCCAGGGACTCCGGGTTGCCGCAGATTTCGGCGCCGCCGGCGTCCGCCGCGTACTCGCGCTGGCGCGAGATCGAGAGCTGGATGATGCTCGCGGCGATCGGCGCCAGGAGGACCATCGCCAGC
>DATNGU010000411.1:0-3190 GCA_035605775.1 Solirubrobacterales bacterium
GAACGGTCCGCCGGGACTCGACTGCACGCCACCCCAGGAGATCGCGATGCGAACGCTGTCCACCCCACCCGCCTTAAGGCGCTGGAACTGTTCCGGGCTGGGCGTCGTCTGCGGCACGACGCCCCAGAAGTTGGTGGGCAGAGCAATCGCCGGCGAGGCCGCGGCGGCGGCGCCCAGCACGACGATCGCCAGCGCGGTGCCGAAGGCACGCAGCCTCAATCCCAGGCGCATCCGCTCCTCGCGCACGGGGTTAGCCCGCCTCGGGCGAGACGGAGGAGCCAGGATTGCCACGGCGGCGCTGCCGGACCACGACGGTGCCCACCGAAATCGCTGCCAACACGGCGATCGCGATCAAAATCGGTACCAGCGGGGAGGAGCTACTGTCGCCCTGGGAAGAAACCGGCTGAGCGCCGCCCACCTCCGCAGTTGACTGGCCCGAGCCTTGGCCGCCTTGCCCCTGTCCGCCCGACTGCCCGTTGGACCCGTTGCCGCCACCGGAGCCCGGCGATCCGCCCGCCGACTGCTCCTTTTCGGAAGAATGCGGGTTATTGGGGCGTCCTTTGCCTTCGTCCGTCGATTCGCCGCCGGTCTTGGCATTCGACTTGTTGGCCGGCGGTTCACTGTGTTTAGGCGCCTTGGTGCCGGTTACCGTGGGCGGGGCGTCGGTGTACTGGATCCCGCTGGAGTCGGCGTGAGCGAGCACCGGAAAGCAACTCAATGCGAGCAGAGCCAGCACTGACAGAACAAGTATCGAGCGGCCCGCGGGTGGGGCCGAAACCTGGCGCGTCCCAAACATGGCGCGGAAGGTTAGAGCAAAGCGCGGCGCTACTCGCTCCAGTGGCGCTGATCGTGGGTCTGGCCCTGGCCGGAGGGGGATTCGAAGTGAGCGCTCGGCACGTCGCCGGCCTCGCTGTGTGGCTTGTTGTGGTCGCATTGCTGGTCCTCGGCGCGGCGTCGCGGGCGACGCTTGCGCGGCCCTTCTATTGGGGGGCGGGGCTGATCGCTCTTCTTTCCCTGCTGTCCGCAATCTCATCTTCCTGGTCTGGCTCGGTGGAGCTGAGCGTGATCGAGGCGGACCGGGTCCTGGTCTACCTCGGCATCTTCCTAGCAGCATTCCTCATCGCCCAAACCGACGAAAGGCGCCAACGTTTCGCTGAAGGCCTGACGATTGCGGTTGCGCTCGTCGCCCTCCTGGGCCTCGCCAGCCGCCTCACCCCGCATGTTGTCGACGTCGCCAACTCGCTTGGCAGCGGACCCCGGCTGCGCTACCCACTTGGCTACTGGAACGCGAACGGCGCCATCTTCGGGATCGCGGTCGCTCTCCTCCTCTGGTCCAGCAGGCGAGCCGCCTGGAACACCTTGCGCTGGCTCTCCGTCGCGGTGCTGCCAGCGGTCCTGCTGGCGCTCTACTTCACCTACTCGCGGGGCGGACTGCTGGCGCTGCTGGTCGCCGCGGGTTGCACGATCGCCCTCTCGCGAGACCGCCTCTGGCTACTGGCGACGCTGGGTGCCGGGGCGCTCGGGACGCTGCCCGCGGTGCTGGCGGTGCAGGCGCGCCGCAGCCTCGCCGACAACTACTTCTCCCAGGGAACGATCGACCAGGGCGCGGAAGTGCTGCTGATCCTGCTTGGTGGCATCGCGCTGACGCTGCTCCTCTTCGCCGCGCTGCGCTGGGCCGAGCGCCGCGGTGGCGGGCTGACCGGGCGCGCGGTCGAGCTCTCCCGCAACCCGACGCTGTTGAAGGGCATCGCGGCGGGCGTTGCGGTAGTCGCAATCGGGGTGGCGATCGCGATCGGGGGTCGTGCCTGGGACCAGTTCTCCAGCTCCGACGTGCAGTTCCCGAGCCGCCCAGAACAGCACTTCTCCCAGCTCAGCGGCGCTGGCCGCCACGACTTCTTCCGGGTCGCGATTGACGCCTTGGAGGAAAAGCCTGTCCTCGGCGGCGGCGCCGGCACCTACCAATTCGCCTGGGAGCAGCACCGCTCGATCGCCCAGCCGGTCCACGACGCGCACTCGCTCTACCTCGAGGCCTTCGCCGAGCTGGGCACGGTCGGCGGCCTACTCGTGCTGGCGCTTGTCGGGGTGCTGCTCTGGGCCGGCTTCTCCGCCTGGCGCGCCGCCATTCACCCCCAGCGAGAGCGCTATGCGGCACTCTTCGCGGCGACGCTCGCCGTCGCGGTCGTCGCCGGGCTCGACTGGTTCTGGGAGGTAGCCGGGCTCGGGGCGGTCTTCTTCTGTGCCGCGGGCCTACTCGTCGCTGCGCGCTGCGCGCAGCTTTCACCCTCCCCAGAGGAGGCGGTGAGCGGCGATGAGCGCCGCTTCGGGCTGGCCGTGGCCGGCCTGGCCGTGGCTTGGATCGCAGCTATCGCCCTGATCGGGCCGCTGCTGGTCGAGCGTGAGATCGACGCCAGCCAGAGCGCGGCGGCCGCGGGTGACTTCGGCAGCGCCACCAACCACGCCAAAACCGCCCGCTCGATCGAGCCCTTCGCGGCATCTCCCTACGTGCAATTGGGTTTGCTGGCGGAGGCCCAGGGCGACTACGCGACCGCGATCGAACACTTCACGCAAGCGATCGACCGCGAGGATCGAAATTGGCAGCTCTACTACCTACGCTCTAGAGTCGAGCAAGAGGCCGGCGACCAGGCAGCGGCCAAGGCGGATCTGATCCGCGCCCGCCGCTTGAACCCACTGGACGACTGCCTCCGCGGGAAACCGAGCTGTGGGTGATCCCACGATGACGAGCAAGGCGCAGGAGACTGCATCTCGCAAGACCTCCCCGGCCCAACCCCCGGGTTCAGCGCCGCGTGGCGGCAGGACCGGAACGGCGACGCGGCTGGGGCTGACCGGGGCGAGTGGGGCCAGGCGACGTGGCTCGCTGCTGCGCCGGATGTTGGCGACCGGGGACTGGGTGACCCTGGTGGCGACGCTTTGCATCGTCACCGCGGCGAGCCCGAAGACGGATGTCGGCACCCTCTTTTGGGCGACGATGTTCAGCCCCATCTGGGTTCTGGTGCTGAAGCTCCACGGCCTCTACGACAACGACCACCGCCGCATCCGCCACAGCACCCTCGACGAGCTCTCCAGTCTGGTCGCCGCCGCGGCCCTAGGCACGCTGGCGCTCGACGGGCTGCTGGCCCTTAGCCCGGTTGGCCCGATGCCCGCCACCAGCGCGATCGCAGTCGGCCTCGGC
>DATNGU010000412.1:0-9162 GCA_035605775.1 Solirubrobacterales bacterium
CTACCTGCGACGACGAATGGCGAGGAACCCTCCGATGGCAAAGCCCGCCACGGCGGCGCCGACGACCAGTTGGCTGCGGTGCTCGCGAACCTGGCGGCGCCAGTCGGTCAGCTCGGCGACCCTGCCACGCAAGGCTTCGACCGAGCGGCCCAGGTCCTGCCGCTGGGTGTTGATGTCGCGGCGGATCTCAGCCGGGCTGCGGCCGGGCATACCGGTCGTGACAGGGCGAGCGGGCTCCGGGTGGGCGCTCATTTCGGAACCTCCGTGGGCATCGGCGTCGAGGCCTCGCTCTCGCCTTCCAGCGTGCTCTTGATCTGCCTCGCCTCTTCGATCGCCTGCTCGGGCACCGGCGGCGCGCCCGCCTGGACCGAGCGGTAGGCGAAGAGGCCGGCGCCCGCCGCAATCAGCAGGAAGAGCGCCGCCTCGACGAAGAAGCCGGGCCAGGCGTTGCCGTCGAATACCTCTTCGGCCAGCAGCCAGGCCACCCCCTCCATGATCAGGATCAGGGCCAGGAAGGCGAAGGTACCGGCGGCGAGGCCGACCACCGAGCCACGCAGGATCTTGCCGACTTTCTCGCCGATCTCGGCTTTTGCGAGCTCGATCTCCTCACGGACCAGCGAGGAGGCGCGTTCGGAGACGTCGAAGACGAGCTCGGCGACCGAGCGGTCGTCGTCGGGGCCCGGCGGCGGGAGGCCGGGATTCGGAGTTGGATCGGCCATCGCCGACACCCTACTCGGGGGGGTCCTCGTTGAAGAGCCGTCGGTAGAGGATCCCGGCAGCCCTGGTTGCGACGATGCTGGCCAGCGCGCCGACCCCGGCGAGCATGCCACTCCAGACGAGGCGTTTGGCGATCTCGTTGTCCATGCAGCCGACCTTACCTATCGAGGCTCGAGGCCGTCGCAGATCGTCGCCGTGACAAGAGTCTTTGCCTGCTCGAAATCGGTATCGGAGGCGGGGATCAGGTCGAAGATCCAGCCTGAGAGCAGCTGCTCGATCGCGCCGTAGAAGGACATCGAGGCGAAGGTCGCGTCGATGTCGCTGCGGAAGGCATTCGACTGCTGCCCGTCGGCCACGATCTTGGCGATCGAGTCGTAGGCGCGGCGGATCTCCGGCAAGTGGGTGCGGCCGAACGAGTTGGCGGCGCGGGTGACCTCGACGATGATCACCTTCATCAGCTCCGGGTCGTAGCGGAAGGAATCGACGATGAAGCCGGCCACCGCCTCGAGCTTGGCGCGCGGAGAGGCCTCGCTGCGATCAGCCTCCTCGATCGCCGCCAGCAGCAGCGACCAGCGCTCGGTGAAGAGCTCGTTGAGGACCTCGTCCTTCGACTTGAAGTAGTGGTAGACCAGCCCGTAAGCGACACCCGCCTCGTCAGCAATATCGGCGACGCGGGTCGCGTGGAAGCCCTGTCGGGCGAATACGCGAATCGCCGCATCGAGGATTTGGCGGCGCTTGTCGACCGGAGGAGCCTTTGAAGCCATTAGGCATGCACCTCCAAAAGCTGCGGCCAGGCGTAGGCCTGCGGACGGCGGTTCGCCAGCGAGGGCAGCTGCTCACGAATTCGCTCCTGGGCCGCCAGGTCGAGGTCGGCGGAGACGAAGCACTCGCCGTCGGGGGCGCGGGCCAACACCAGGCCCCACGGGTCGACGATCGCCGAGCGCCCGTAAGAGCTGTAGTGGGGCGGTGCCTCGCCGACCTGGTTGGCGGCGATGACGAAGACTTGGTTCTCGATTGCCCTGGCTCGCAACAGAATCTCCCAGTGATCCCGCCCCGTTGCCAGCGTGAAGGCTGAGGGGATCGCGATCAGGCGGGCGCCGCGCACGGCAAGGATCCGGTAGAGCTCCGGGAAGCGCAGGTCGTAACACACGGTGAGGCCGACACCGAGGCCGTCGATGGACCCCGTAACGATCTCGCTGCCGGGCTGCTCATAGTCGGACTCGCGGTACTCGACCCCACCCGCCTCGACGTCGAACATGTGAATCTTGCGGTAGACGGCGAGGTCGGCGCCGTCGGGCCCGACCAGGACCGACGTGTTGAAAGCTTTCTCCTCACCCCGCTCGGCGATGCTGCCGGCAAGCAGGTGGATGCCCAGCTCGCGCGCCCAGCCGCGGGCGGTGGTGAGGCTTGGGCCATCCAAAGGCTCCGCCCCAGCCGCCATCTCCTCGCCTGAGGCGAGCAAGTTCCACTTCTCCGGCAACGCGACCATCTCGGCGCCACTGGCTGCCGCGGAGCGCACCAGTCGCTCGGCGCTGGCGAGGTTCCGCGCCTTGTCACCAGTCGAGTTGAGTTGCACTGCCGCTACGCGCACTTCGATTCCCTTTCGGATCTGGCTGACTGACCAGTCAATCGGTTTGTGATGGCCAGTATAGGAGGCTTCGGGGCGTACGATTGGGACTCTGTGAGCAGTGCGAATCGCATCGAGCCCGATGGTGAGCGCAAGCAGGTCACCGTGCTGTTTGCCGATGTCAAGGGCTCTATGGATCTGGCGGAGGGACAAGACCCGGAGCAGTGGCAGCGGATCATGCGCCGCTTCTTCTCGATCCTCGCCGACGGAGTGCACCGCTTCGAGGGCACCGTCGACAAGTTCACCGGCGACGGGATCATGGCGATCTTCGGCGCCCCCATCGCCCATGAGGATCACGCGCGCCGCGCCTGCTACGCGGCGTTGCGAATGCTCGACGACATCGCCGAGTACGCCGCCGAGCTGCGCCGCAAGCATGGGCTCAGCTTCTCGACCAGGATCGGGATCAACTCGGGCGAGGTGGTGGCCGGAGCGATCGGCGAAGGCGGCGACGGCAACTACACCGCGGTCGGCCACACCGTCGGCCTGGCACAGCGAATGGAGGCGCTAGCCGAGCCCGGCAAGGCCTACCTGACCGAAGCCGCAGCAGAGCTGGCCCACGGCTTCTTCGAGCTGGAGGACCTGGGCGAGTTCGAGATCAAGGGGGCGAGCCGGCCGGTCCGCGTCTTCGAGCTCGCCGGAATCGGCAGCGCCCGCTCCCGCCTCGACCTCTCCCGCGAGCGCGGCTTCACCCGCTTCGTCGGGCGCGGCGAGGAGATGACGGTGCTGGCCGGGGCGCTGGACCGCGCCAAGGCCGGCGAGGGGGCTGCAGTCGGCATCGTCGCCGAACCGGGAATCGGCAAGAGCAGGCTCTGCCATGAGTTCGCCGAACGCGCCCGGGCCGAGGGGGTCGAGGTCTTCGAGTGCCAGGCTCAGTCGCACGGCCGCGAGATCCCCTTCATGCCGGTGCTGCAGATGCTGCGCTCCTACTTCGGCATCGCCGACGGCGATGCGGAGCGGATCGTGCGCGAGAAGATCGCGGGCCGGGCGCTGCTGCTCGATCCCGCCCTCACCGACGACCTGCCGCTGCTCTTCGACTTCCTCGGCGTGCCGGACCCGGACCACCCGCTCCCCCAGCTGAGCGCGGAGGCGCGGCACCGGGCGCTGCGCGCGGTCGTCTGCAAGCTGATTCGGGCGCCCCGGCGACGAGACCCGATCGTCACCATCGTCGAGGATCTGCACTGGATCGACGAGGCGAGCGAGGTGCTGTTGGGCGAACTGATCGACTCAGTCGAGGGCACGCAAACGCTGGCGATAGTCAACTTCCGCCCCGAATACGAGCCGGCCTGGACGGGCCCGCCCGACTACCACCCGCTCGCGCTCGAGCCGCTGGGGCATGGGGGAACCGAGGAACTGCTGCGCGACCTCGCGGGCGACGACCCGTCGCTGGACGGTCTCGCCGCGTTGATCCACGAGCGCACCGATGGCAACCCGTTCTTCATCGAGGAGATCGTCCGCGAGCTCGCCGAGAGCAGCTATCTCGAGGGCGGGCGCGGTGCCTACAGGCTCGTCCGTCCAGTCGAGGACGCTCGCGTGCCGGCGACCGTGCAGACCGTGCTGGCGGCGCGGATCGACCGGCTCGGCCCCGAGGCGAAGCGGCTGCTGCAGGCCGCCTCCGTGGCGGGGAAGGAGATTGGGGAGAGGTCGCTGGCACTCGTCGCCGGCTTCGATGACGGCGCGGAGGGCGAGGCCGCTCTGCGCGAGCTGATCTCCGCCGGTTTCATCTACGAGCTGGAGCTCTACCCGGAACGGGTCCTGGCCTTCCGCCACCCGCTTACCCGCGAGGTCGCCTACGGCACGCAGCTGGCCGAGCAGCGGGCGGCGACCCACGCCGCCGTCGCCCGGGCGATGATCGAGCTCAACCCGGATCGCCACGAGGAGCTGGCGGCGCTGATCGCCAATCACCTGGAGGAAGGCGAGGAGACGCTGGAGGCCGCCCGCTGGGCGGCCCGCGCCGCGCACTGGGCAGGCAACAGTCGGCCCAACGACGCGCTGCGCCTGTGGCGCTCGGTCACCGGGCTGGTCACCGGGCTGGACCCCAGCCCCGAGACCGACGCGCTGGCTCTGACCTCGCGCCTGCTCCAGCTCGACTACGCCTGGCGCCTCGGCATGGAGCGGGACGAGGTGGCGCGGCTCGAGGCCGAGGCGGAGCAGATCGCGACGCGAATCGGAGATTTGCGCTCGCTGGCGCTGCTGCAGATGCTGCGCTCAGCCCGGCCGGGGCTCGAGCAGACGACCGCGGATTGGATCGCCGGGGTCGAAGAGGCGAACCGGCTGGCCGACGAATCAGGCGATGACTACCTGCGCGTCGCGATCCGCGCCGCCGGCGCCTACGCCTACCTCTGCGCGGCGGACTTCGAGACCTTCGACCAAGCCGCCGACGAGATCCTCGCGCTCGCCGGGGACGACCATGGGGCAGGCGCTGGGATCATCGTCGGCTGCCCCGTCGCTTTGGCGCTGTGGGCGAAAGCGATGGTCTGCCGCGAGCGCGGCGAGCTCGAGCAGTGCGAGAAGCTGCTGGAGAGGTCGCTGCAGATCGCCGAAAAGGAGGGCGATCCCGAGACGGCGAGCTGGACCCGGGGCTCGAAGGCGATGCTCCTCGCGATGCAGGGCAACCCCGAGGCGGGCGTTGCGATCGGGCGGCGCAACTGCGAGCTGACCGAACGCCTCGGCGACGTCTTCTCGCGCAGCCTGGCCCTCGGAAACCTCGGCACCGCACAGCTCGCGGCGGAGGAATACGCGGATGCGTTGAGGTCGTTCGAGGAGGCCGAGCGGCTCCACCGCGAAGCTATGGACGGCGGCGACGAGCAGGAGGCCTGGCGTGCGGCGGTGCGCGCCGAAGCGCTGACCGGAGTCGACAGAGCCGAGGAGGCAGCCGAGATCGCCGCCTGGGCGGCCGAGATCGCCCGCAGGCGCGAACTGCGCTGGTCGCTGCCCTTGGCACTGCTGGCGCTCGCTCGTGCCCGTACCGCGACCGGGGCGGAGGGCGCTCGCGAGACCCTCGACGAGGCGGCGGCTGTCGCCGCGGAGACCAGGTCGATGACGGTGCTGGACGCGATCGAAGCGGAGCGCCAGGCGCTCGGAACCGCCGCGCGTTAGTTAGCGCTTCCGACATTCACCACACTGGAGTGGGGTGAAGGTCGGCTACGCCGGCTACATGCCGGTGGCGCGGGCGACCATCCAGTCGACGAGACGGGTTGGGAGGATCCGCGTGGCCAGCGCCTGACCGCGCGCGTCGGCGCCGACCAGATAGCGGGTGCGAGGGCGGCGAGCGCCCAGCGCGTGCTCGATCCTCGCCGCGACCTTCTCCGGCGGGATGCCGCGCGCCCCCGTCTTCCTCGCCACCTCCCGGTAGGCGACGATCGCCTCGCCGTAGAGGTCGGTGTGAGCGGCCCCGGCACGCCCGCCGATCGCGTCGACTTCCTGCTGCCCTCGGTCCCAGATCGGCGTCGCGATCGACCCCGGCTCGACCACCGAGACCGAGATCCCCCACGGCCGCAGCTCCTGGCGGAAGACGTCGCCGACGGCCTCGAGGCCGAACTTGGCAGCGTGGTAGGCGCCGAACATCGGGAACGCCATCAGGCCGCCGATCGAGGTGATGAAGACGATGCGGCCACGGGCCGAGCGGATCGCCGGCAGCATCGCCTGGGTGACTGCGACCTGGGCGCTCAAGTTGACGTCGATCTGCCGCTTGAAGTCCTCGATCGGCAGCGTCTCCAGCGGTCCTGGAACGGCGATGCCGGCGTTGTTGACGAGCCCGTCGAGGCCCGCCCGCCTGGTCTCCACGCCGATCCGCTCGGCCGCGGTGGCAATCTGAACGGGATCGGTGACGTCGAGGGTCAACGGCTCGAGGCGGTCCGACCCCGCCTCGCGCAGCGACGCTGCGTCCTCCTCCCTGCGCACCCCGGCAAATACCCGCCAGCCCTTGTTGTCCAGGTGCAGCGCGGTAGCGCGCCCGATCCCCGTCGATGCCCCAGTAATCAACGTTGCTTTCACGGCGCCAGGCTACATCGCCGCCGATTCGATCGGGCTAACATCGCCGGCCATGACCGAAGCAGCCTTCGTCACCGGCGGATCGGGGTTCATCGGCGGCCGCTTGGTCGAGCGGCTGGTTGGCGAAGGATGTCTGGTACGAGCCCTCGCTCGCTCCGAGCCCTCGTCCCAGCGCGTTGCCGAGTTGGGCGCCGAGCCGGTTCGCGGCGACATCGGCGATCGCGTCTCGCTCGCGTCGGCAGCGGCCGGCGCCGAGGTCGCGTTTCATCTCGCTGCCCACCTTGGCGAGTGGGGGGACTGGGCGGACTTCGAACGCGGCAACGTCGATGGCACGCGCAACGTGCTCGCCGCCTGCGCCGAGGCCGGAGTGCGGCGTTTCGTCCACTGCGGGACCGAGGCCGCGCTGATGGCCGGCGAGCCGCTGGTCGGTGTCGACGAGACGGCGCCGCTGCGGCCGGATTCACCGGCTCCCTATCCGGCAACCAAGGCGAGGGCGGAGCAGGCAGTTCGCGACGCCAACCGCGACGGCTTCGAGACCGTCGCCCTGCGGCCGCGCTTCGTCTGGGGCAAGGGCGACACGACGCTGCTGCCGGAGATGGTCGAGACCGTCGAAGCAGGCAAATGGGCCTGGATCGGCGGCGGCGGCAACGTCACCGACACGACCCACGTCGGCAACGTCGTCGAGGGCCTTGTCCTGGCGGCGGAGAAGGGTCGGCCCGGCGAGGCCTACTTCGTCACCGACGGCGAGCCGGTCGTCTTCCGCGAGTTCGTCACCGCGCTGCTGCGGACGCAGGGCGTCGAGCCGCCCGATCGCAGTGTCCCCGCCTGGACCGCTGCGCCGATGGCTCGCCTCGCCGAGACCACCTGGAAGGTCCTGCCCCTATCCGGCGCTCCCCCGATGACCACCTTCCGCTCCTGGCTGCTGACCCAGGAGTGCACGATCGACATCTCCAAGGCCCGCACCGAGCTCGGCTACGCGCCGATTGTCAGCCAAGAGCAGGGCCTCGCCGAGCTGCGCGACGAGACTACATCAGCGTCCGCATAGCAGACACAAATGCACTCTCGTCAGCTGCGGCCGGCGCGGTGGCGCTCCAACTCCGCCACCATCAACTTCGTGTGCAGGGCAGCGATCAGGTCTTGCAGGGGCTGGGAGCCGGCTTGGAGCATTTCGACGACGCGCTCGGGCGAGACCTCGCCGGCGAGGCGGTCCATCACCATCTCGACCTCCTGGCGGACCAGCTCTTCCAGCGCGGTCTTGTAGCGCAGGGTGTCGTAGACCGTGAAGCCGATCTCCTCGTCATAGCCGCTGGCGCGGAAGCGGCCGATCGCCTCGATGATCTTGATGTCCGAGGGCGAGTAGCCACGGCTGTTGGGGCTGAGCACCTCGAGCGCCTCTAGCCGGTCGAGAACGTCTTTCGGGATGCCGTATCGCTCCCGCACCTCGGCCGGGCTGGTCCGGGTGCGCTCGCCGGCGAGAGCGCGGTCGAGGATCCGATCCTCCAGCTCGACCAGCGCCCGGGCCCGCTCGGGATCCTCGTCGAGCACCGACTTGATCGCCTTCAGCGGCATGAAGCGCTCCTCCTGCAGCTGCTTGATCAGCCTGATCCGGTCGACGAACTCGGGCGGGTAGTAGGCCATGTTGCGGCTCGTCTTGACCGGCTCCGGCAGCAGCCCCTCGCGCAGGTAGTGCTTGATCGTCGGCACCGGGACGCCGGAAGCCTCGGCCAACTCCCCCATCCGCAACAGCGCCTGCTCGGCGTTGGCGCTCATGCCCTGAAGGTCGCAGCGGAATCGGCGCTCGGGCCGGCGGCGGCGCCGGACTCCACCATCGCCGCGACCTCCTCGTCGGAGTAGCCGGCCTCGCGCAGGACCTCGCCGGTGTGCTCGCCGAAGGCGGGCGCCGGCCGGGTCGGGTCGCCCGGCGTGCGGCTCATCTTCACCGGCACGCCGAGCTGGCGCACCTCTCCCAGGCCGGGCTGCTCGATCGCGGTGACCATCTCGCGCGCCCGGACCAGCTCGGAGTCGAGCGCCTCGCCGAGGTCGAGGACCGGCTCGATGCAGCAGTCGTGCTCGTCGTTGAAGGCCAGCCACTCGTCGCGGGTGCGCGAGCGGAAGACCTCCGCCACCTTGCGCCAGGCGTCGGAGCCGGGCGTCTCGAACTGCACCTCGATCAAGTCGGGGCGCTCGACGCCGTTGCAGAAGGCAGCCCAGAACTTCGGCTCCAGGGCCCCACAGGTGACCCAGCCATCGGCGGCCTCGTAGGGGAAATAGCAGAGCAGGCCACCGGCGAGCTGCTGCTCGCCGCGCCGCGGCACCTCGCCGTCGCAGAAGTAGCGGCCGGCGACGAGCGTCAGCCAAGAGAGGGCGCCGTCGGCCATCGAGACGTCGACCATCTGCCCCTCGCCGGAGCGGCGGCGCTCGTGCAACGCAGCCATCACGCCGAATGCCGCCATCAGTGCACCGCCGCCGAGGTCGGCGATCTGGCCGCCGGACTGCACCGGGGGGCCGTCCTTGGCGCCGGTCAGCCCGAGCAGGCCGACCAGGCCGAGGTAGTTCATGTCGTGGCCGCTTCGGTCCCGGTACGGGCCGTCCTGGCCGTAGCCCGAGATCGCGCAGTAGACGAGCCGCGGGTTCTCCTGCTTCATCCGCTCGTAGCCGACGCCCAGCCGGTCGAGCACGCCGGGCCGGAACGACTCGAGCACGACGTCGTACTCCTTGACCAGCTTGAGCAGCACCTCGCGGCCCTCTTCGGACTTGAGGTTGATGCGGACCGACTTCTTGCCGCGGTTGAGCGCGAGGAAATACGCGGCGCTCGCCGACTCCTCGGC
>DATNGU010000413.1:0-2484 GCA_035605775.1 Solirubrobacterales bacterium
AGATCAGAGAAGGTGGCCGTGCGAAAGCCGCGAATCTTTGCGTAAGTGGTCGTGATGACGTCCGCCCCGAGGCGTTCGGGCATGCCCCCGATGGCGTCGAAGCAGGCCCGGCTGTAGAGGCGCGCCGGTGCGGTGACGTGATCGGCCGGGGTGCGCAGCAGTCGCCAGCCGTCGCCCTCCGGCTCGACGATGGCGCCGCCGGCCATTCCGAGCAGCGGGTCGGCTTCGAAGCGGGCAAGCATCTCCGCCAGGTATTCAGGGGGGAGGACGATGTCCCCGTCGAGCTTGCCGAGGTGGGTGAAGCCGCCGTCGCCAGCCTCGCGCAAGCCGAAGTTCCAGGCGCGGTCGGGGCCAGCTGCGGCGAGGCGATCGCCCGTGTCGCTTGTGTAGCCGACGGGGGTTGAGACGACGCGCAGGTACTGCACTCGGCGGGCATGCGCGCGGAAGCGATCGCAGGTGTCGTCGGTCGAGCCGTCGTCGACCACAACCCAGAGGTCCGGGGGCCTGGTCTGCGACTCGACCCCGGCGACGACGGCATCGACGTGCTCGGCCTCGTCGCGAACCGGCGAGATCAGCAGCAGCTGTGCGCTCGGGGTGGGCCTGGCTGGCGATCCGTTCATCCTGTGTAGGGCGTCAGTTGCATTTTCATCAGTTGCAGCCGATTCCAGGGAAATAGGGCGGCGAACTTGTATGGCCTTAGGCCTGAGAAGAGAGCGGGGTAGGGGTTTTGCGCCAGAGGAGTCGGATCCTGCCCGTACAGCGAAACGGCACTGGAGCCGTCGCGGACGATCAGGCCATATCGCTGGGCGGCGACGGCGATTGCCCGCAAAGTGGGTGGCAGCCCGAGGGAGTGGATGTCGAGCGTCGGATCGAGGCGGAGGCGGGCGCCCTCGGGGATAGAGGTGAGGCCGCTGAAGCGACCATCGCTGCGCTGGGCGGGAAAGGCTTTGACGCCGCTCTCGACCTGGGGCACTCCGAGCGCAAGGGCATGATCGATTCGCCCTTGTCGCAGGTCGCGAAAGGTGATCAAGCCACCGACGAGGGGCAGGCTGGTAGCCGTCGCGCCCCACCAGGGTTGTTCGACGACGCTGTTGTCGGCGTCGATAACGCGGCGGTAGTAGCCGGGATTCTCCTGTACATCGGTCATCCTGCCCGCGTAGCCGGCACGCCAGCCATCCGGCTCATGGCGCAACCTCCAGAATTCCCACATCGTGTCGGTCGAGGGTTGCCAGACCACAAGATGGTGGTCCGTCCCGGTCGCCGCTCGAGCGTCCGCCGGTAGCGGCACCGAAGCGACGGCCCGTTCAAGATCCTGGTTGTGCGTATCGAGCCGCACTCGCACCGTCGGCTGGTCGGCGTCGACGGTGTAGATCGGGGTCGAGTACCTGTCGGTGTTGATCATGCTGCCGATCGTGCGGGCTTGCTCGGCCAGGGCGGCGGTGCGGGCGTCTGAGGTGGGATCGAGAGCGACGCCGGCGGCGATCGGCGTGTTCCAGACACCGTCGGGGGCGAAGAAGCGCCCGGGAAGCCGGCTCGCGGCCGAGGAAGGGGTCGGCGAGTCGCTCGAGGTTGGGGTGGCGTTCTCGGTGCCGCCGCATCCAGCGAGGACGACCGCTGCCAGCAATGCGGAAACGACGGCTGGGCAGTTCACCGTAGGTCGACGTGCGAGCCCGTCGGAAGCTGTTGCAGCAGATGTAGCCATTCACTCGAGAGCAGGATCTCTCGCTCGTCTTGCCAGGCTGGGTGCACCATCACTTCGATGTCCTCGCGTTGGGCGAGGGTGGCCAGGGCATCAAGTCCATCGCCGCCGAGCTTGGGATGCAAATCGCGGAGCGAGAGAAACCGCGCAGAGCGGAACCGCCGCCTCAGCGCCCAGTTGACGGCGCCGCGGTGGGCGCGGTTGGCGAGCGAGCGCTGGCCGGCGGAGAAGCTGTGGGCGCCTCGCAGCGTCGCCAGGCGCCCGAGGGATGAAGTCGAAAGGACGGTGGGGCAGACCTGGATGTGCTGGTGTCCATCCCCGCGCTGGGGCAACGCTCCGTAGAGCTCTGCGAAGGCGTCGAGCTGGTCTGTCACGCAGGCATCGAGAAGAGCCCGATTGCGGATGTCGAAGAGAAAGCGGCGGCGGCGTGGCCCCGCGAAGTAGGTGGTCGCGCGCTGCTGGCGCAAGCGCCGATCTGCGGCTGCGTCCGCAGCGGTGAAGGGGGTGGTCAGGTTGAGATGAAGTCCAAGTGGAATTCGGTGCGTCGCGCCCAGCCGAGCGGCCCGGCGGCTGTCGTCCATGCCGACCATCGCCGAGGCGGCGGTGATCGCTCCGGCGCTCCAGGATTCCAGGATCGCATCGGTCACCTCCGGGCGCAGGCCCCAGTCGTCTGCGTTGACGATCAGCACCGATGGTCACCCCCAACCAAAATCACGTCCCACGAGCTCGTACAGCCGGCTGTTGTCCGGTGCGAAGCGCTCGTGGAGGGTGGCGCGCATGCGATC
>DATNGU010000414.1:0-5879 GCA_035605775.1 Solirubrobacterales bacterium
AGCGCGATCGACGCCGTCGACGGCGCGCGCGTGCTCGACACGACCGATCGCACCTTCCTCGTCCACCTCGGCGGCAAGATCGAGCAGCGCAACAAGATGGCGCTCAAGACGCGCGACGACCTCTCGATGGCCTACACGCCCGGGGTCGCACGCGTCTGTCAAGACATCCATGCGGATCGCGCCAAGGCCTTCGAGTACACGATCAAGAAGAACACGGTCGCGGTGGTCTCCGACGGCAGCGCTGTGCTCGGACTCGGCAACATCGGCCCGGAGGCTGCGATGCCAGTAATGGAGGGCAAGGCGATGTTGTTCAAGGAGTTCGCTGCGGTCGATGCCTTCCCGATCTGCCTCGATACGCAGGATGCCGAGGAGATCATCAAGGCGGTCGAACTAATCGCCCCGACCTTCGGCGGCATCAATCTCGAGGACATTTCCGCCCCCCGCTGCTTTGAAATTGAGGATCGACTCAAGGCGGTGCTCGATATTCCGGTCTTCCACGACGACCAACACGGCACCGCTGTGGTGACGATGGCGGCGCTGTTCAACGCCTTGAAGATCGTCGGCAAGCCAATCGAGGAGCTGCGGGTGCTCGTGGTTGGTCTCGGCGCCGCCGGGGTAGCGGTGACCAAGATGATGCTTGCCTCCGGCGTCACCCACGTGGTCGGCTGTGACCGGCAAGGCGCCCTCTCGACCGAGCGCGAGGACTACAAGTCCGGTGAGATGAGCGGGATTAAGCACTGGTACGCGGAGAGCTCGAACCCGGAGAAGCTCAGCGGCCAACCCGCTGACGTAATTGAGGGAATGGATCTCTTTATCGGCCTCTCCGGGCCGGGGATCATCCCCGCGGAGGCGCTCGGCAAGATGAACGACGACGCAATCGTCTTCGCGATGGCGAACCCCAACCCCGAGGTAATGCCCGAGGACGCCGCCCCCTACGTGCGGATCATGGCCACGGGCCGTTCGGACTACCCGAACCAGATCAACAACGTGCTCTGCTTCCCCGGGATCTTCCGTGGCGCCCTCGACGCCGGCTCGCCGAACATCACCGAGGAGATGAAGCTGGCAGCAGCAAGGGGAATCGCCGAAGTCGTCGACGAGGATGATCTCTCCGAGGACTACATCATTCCCAGCGTCTTCAACCGCGACGTGGCTCCAATGGTTGCCAAGGCGGTCGTCGAAGAGGCCAAGCGCGAGGGCCTGGCCCGCTTCAGCGAGGAGACCGGCACCTTCTCGACCGTGGAGGTCGGCTGACCAGGTGAGAGCTCTCGTCACCGGAGCGAGCGGCTTCATCGGCTCAGCACTCTGCGACGTGCTGCTCGCCCGGGGCGACACGGTCGTTGGTCTTACCCGCGACCCACAGCGAGCCCGCAGCACAAACCCAAGCGTCGTCTGGCATGCCTGGGAGCCCACCCTCGAACGTCCACCTGCGGCGGCCTTCGAGGATGTCGACGGGGTGGTCAACTTGCAGGGCGAGAAGATCAACCAGCGCTGGACCGACGACGCCAAACGGCGGATCATGGAGAGTCGCCGCACGGGCACCCACAACCTGATCGGCGCTCTTGCTGGGCTCGAGCATAAGCCGAGGACCCTGGTCAACCAGTCGGCGATTGGCTTCTACGGCGACCGCGGTGAGGCGATGGTCGACGAGTCAAGCGAGCCCGGCGAAGGCTATGACGCCGAGGTCGTGCGCGAGTGGGAGGCGGCAGCACAGGAGGCGGAGAGCAGTGGCTTGCGCCTGGTCGTCGTCCGCACCGGCCACGTTCTTGATCCGAGGGGCGGGCTGCTCGGAGAACTGTTGCCACCCTTCAAGCTGGGAGTAGGCGGGCCGCTCGCCGGGGGGCGCCAGTACATGTCCTGGATCCACATCGACGACGAGGTGGGGATCCTGCTCTGGGCGCTGGATAACGAGAAGGTGAGCGGCACGATCAACTCGACTGCACCTAACCCGGTCACCAACCGCGAGTTCTCTCAGGCGATTGGACGAGCGCTGGGCCGACCGGCAGTGGTGCCGGTGCCTGGCTTCGTCCTCGATCTCAAATTCGGCGGCGAGTTTGGCAAGGTGCTGCGGGGCGGCCAGCGGGTGATGCCGCGGCGGGCGCTCGATCTTGGGTACCAGTTCCGCTACGCGGACATAGACGACGCGCTTCGGAGCTTGGTGTGAGGAGGGCGGGGGTGTCCCCGCCGCAACCCGCCGCCGCGGACTTGGTGAAGGTGCGATCGTCGGGCTGGCTCACAAGTTGCCGCGGGAACACCCCCGCCCTCCTTGCGGACGCTATTCCAGGGCATCGTTGACGGATTCACGCAACGAGCCGGAGTCGTCGGCTTCGGCCACAGCTGGGAGGAGCTTGCTCATGGCGGCCGCTCCGGAGCTTTGCGATAGCTGGGGAACTCCGGCGCTTTCGAGGATCGGTTCGGAGAAGCGGGTTGCGGAGCGGGTCGGCTCGCCTATGTAGCCGACCGTGCTGGTGTCCTCGGTGGCGCGGCGGGCGTTGGCGCCGATGGTGGCCAGGTCCAGTCGACCGTTTCGTTCGGCGCGCGGCAGACATATCACGCGCACGTTAACGTCGCCGGCGCGGTGGTCCTGGCGGGTCGCCTCACGCTCTGCTTCAGCGCAAAGCGCCGCGGCGACATAGACCGAGACGGTCGCGCCACCGCCGACCCCTTCCTCGGCCCCACAGCCCACCGCAGCTATCGCCAGCATGATGCACGCCGCAACCAGCGTGAGCTTGCGAATGAGCCGGGGCCGGCGGGTCCTCCCCCGGGGGAACTTGTGAGCCCGCATCAGGATCGCGCCCTCGCAATGGCCGAGCGGCGGGTTCCACCGGGGGAGGACCCGCCGGCCCCCCACCTACCCAAAGAACACCTCAGCCTCTTCGTAGAGCGCCCTCGGCACCGTCTTCAGCTCGTCCGTCGCCTCGGTCAGCTGCACGAGCTGTATGTCGGTGCCACGCAGGGCCGTCATCTTCCCCCACTCGCCGGCGTCGGCGGCGTCGATCGCATGTAGGCCGAAACGAGTGGCGAGAACGCGATCGAAAGCGGTCGGCGTGCCGCCACGCTGGACGTGACCGAGCACCGTGGACCGGGTCTCCTTGCCGGTCCGCCGCTCGATCTCCCGCTCCAACCAGTGCGCGATGCCGCCCAGCCGGACGTGGCCGAAGGCGTCGAGCCCCTGGTCCTGAACCTCGGGCATACCGCCCTGCGGCTGGGCGCCCTCGGAGACGACGACGATCGGCGCGAAACGCGCCTCGAGACGGCGCCCGACCAGTTCGCAGACTCGCTCTAGGTCGAAGGGCTGCTCGGGGATAAGAATCACGTTGGCACCCCCGGCGAGCCCGGCGTGGAAGGCAATCCAGCCCGCATGACGCCCCATCACCTCGACGATCAGCACCCGGTGGTGGCTGTCGGCGGTCGTGTGGAGACGGTCGATCGCCTCCATCGCGATGTTGACGGCGGTGTCGAAGCCGAAGGTGTAGTCGGTCGCGCCGAGGTCGTTGTCGATCGTCTTTGGCACACCGACTATGGGCACGCCGTGCTCGCCGTGGAGGCGCGCCGCCGCCCCGAGCGTGTCCTCGCCGCCGATCGCGATCAGGCCTTCGACCCCGTCCTCCGCCAGGTTCCTGACAAGCCGTTCGGCCTCGCCCTCATCTTTGAACGGGTTGGTCCTCGAGGCGCCGAGGATGGTTCCGCCGCGTGGCAGGATGCCGCGCACCTCCGGCACCCCCAGCGCGCGGCTGTCACGCGCCAGCGGTCCGTGCCATCCGTCCCTGTAGCCGACGAACTCGTGGTCCAGGTGTTCCACCCCCTTGCGAACTATCGCCCGGATCACCGCATTGAGTCCGGGGCAGTCGCCTCCTCCGGTAAGCACGCCGATCCGCATGCCCGGAGATTAGAAGAGCGGCCATCCCCGGGTGCGACGCGCTAAGTTGACTCAAACACGGAAGGGAGTGGAGATGGGCGACGCAGTCGACCTGCAGGCAGTCGGACAGATGCAGCAGAAAACCTGGTCGGAAGGCGACTTCGCGATGGTCGCCGGTCAGGTGATGATGGTCGCGGAGGAGCTGGCCGAAGCGCTGGACCTGGTCCCCGGCGAGCGGGTACTGGACGTAGCTTGCGGAAGCGGCAATGGGGCGATCGCCGCAGCACGGCGGTCTTGGGGCAACGCGGTCGGAGTCGACTTCGTACCGGCGCTACTCGAGCGTGGACGCGAGCGCGCTACTGCTGAGCGTCTCGACATCGAGTTCGTGGAGGGCAATGCGATGGAGCTGCCGGTCGGAGACGGCGAGTTCGACGTCGTGATGTCGACCTTCGGCGCGATGTTCGCCGCCGACCAGGAGAAGGCGGCGGCCGAGCTGTTGCGCGTCTGCAAGCCCGGGGGCCGGATCGGCATGGCGAATTGGGTGCCCGACGGCGGTGTCGGCCAGATGTTCATGACGATCGCCAAGCACGCACCTCCCCCACCCGGGGTGAATCCCCCTCTACTCTGGGGAACCGAGGACCGCCTTCGTGAGCTGTTCGGCGATGGCATCTCCGAGCTTCGACTGGAACGGCGCTCGGCGCGCCAAGCATTCAGATCCACGGATCACTTCATCGACTTCTTCCGCACCTACTTCGGCCCGACCAAGGTCGCCTATGAGCGGGTTGGACCGGATGGCGAGGAGGCGCTTACCGCTGACCTACGTGGCTATCTCGAGCAGAACAACGTCGGTGGAGACCGTGCCCTGGTGCTGAAGCCGGACTACTTGCAGGTCGTGGCGACTCGCGCCTAGCGGCAGGCTCTACGCGTCGGGCTTCGGCTGCACGACCCGAATCGCCGCGCCGACGAACAGCACGGTGAGGAAGACGAGCCCGGCCACGGCACCACCCTGACCGAGCCATGCGTAAGCAACGGTCGTGGCGCCGAGCGCGAGGAAGAGGCTTACTACCAGTCCCATGAGGCCGGAATCCTAGAGGAAGCGGCGGCTTACGCGGCGAGCGCGGAGCGGGCGTCGCGCAGAAAGGCGCCGACCGACTCTGCCGCTGACTCAGCCGAGCCCGCCTCGCCGGCGGCGCGGACCAGGCGGCTGCCGACGATTACGCCGTCTGCGAATTCCCCCACGTCTGCAACCTGCTGCGGCGTGCCGATTCCGAAGCCGACTGCGACCGGTGCCTCGGCGTCGGCTTGGGTGGCGGCGACCAACCCCGCCAACCCCGAGGGGAGCCGCTGCCGCTCACCGGTGGTCCCCACGGTTGAGACGACGTAGACAAAGCCCTGAGCCGCAGCGCAGATGCGGGCGCGGCGCTCGGCCGGGGTGGTCGGCGCGAGAAGGGGAACAAGCGCCAAGCCGGCAGCGCCGAGTGCCTCGGGCACCTCCTCGGCCTCGTCCAGAGGCAGGTCTGGGACGATCACACCAACGGCACCTGCCGCAGCCGCCCGGCGGGCGAAATCGCCAGCCCCGCCATGCGCCAGGATCATGTTGGCGTAGGCCATTAGTACGACCGGCACCCGCGCGGCGATCGACTCGCAGACTTCCAGGGCAACTTCAAAGGTCGTCCCCGCCGCGAGCGACGCGGTGGCCGCGGCGTGAATCGTCGGCCCATCGGCAAGTGGGTCCGAAAACGGCACCCCGAGCTCGACCAGGTCGGCACCAGCATCCGCGTAGGCGGCGGCGACCGCCATCGAAGTCTCACGGTCGGGAAAGCCGGCCATCATGTAGGGCATCAAAGCCGCCCGCCCTTCATCCCTTGCAGCTGAAAAAGCGGCCGCGATCCGCTGCTCACCGCTCGCCGCCGCCTCCAGCTCCTCGCCGGTAACCGTTCCCGCGACGGGCCCCGGGGGGTGATTTCCCGGAGCCTCCCCGCTGTTGCTCCGGGAAATCACCCCCCGGCCCCCCCACCACCAG